>JAFVRT010000253.1 GCA_017504125.1 Lentisphaeria bacterium | reverse complement strand
ATGTAAAACGGCAGCCTGAAATAAAAATGCCGGAATATGTCGGTTTTTATGCCCCCGACCGTTATTTGATAGGATATGGACTGGACAGCAATGAAGATGGCCGGAATTACCCGTTTATTGGTGCTGTTTAGTTTTCTTTTTGCAGTATCGCTTGCCGGCGCAGAAATATTTTTTCCGCGTCCATTCCCGGTTTTCAGCACTCCGGATGCCTTTACCAAAGTGCAGTATGTACTGCCACCCGGATATTACAAAGTCAAAAAAAGCGATATTCTGAAATTTTCTACTGTTCCGCCGATGGCCTATTATGCGCGTTTTGCAGAATTGGAATCCGGTCATTTTGCCTCTCCCGCTCTCTGCATCAACGAATCCGGGAAAACAGTCTTTGTCAAAGACAGCCGGGACTGGCGCATATGGTGTGTTGGTATTCTGATTTCTGCACTGGCAGTTTTTTCTGTAATCTTCGTAAAAGAAAAAATAAAAGGTCGTATTCCGCCTGATTCGCCATTGGAATCTGCCGGATTTGTTTTTATTGCATTGTCAGTACGATGGATATTACTTCTTTACGAGATCGCTTTCTGGGGCAATGCTCTGCCGGGAGCCGCTGATGAACCCGGTTATTTTCAAGCCGTCAGCGATATCATGAATGGAAAATTTTCCGGCCCCTGGCACTTTACTGTCGGACTCGGAATTATCTATCTGCCATTCATCCGGATATGCAATGCCGTTGATTATTATGATATTGCAATACCATTTTGCCACTTTAATGCCATTGTTGTCGCTCCGGCAGCAATTGCTGTTACATTTTTCGTTTTGAAAAAATTCCATATCAACCGTTACTGTGCTTTTGCGGCGGTATTGCTGTGGGCGTTATATCCTTTTTTTGTGTACCATAAAGAATTGTGGAACATTTTCCATTTTGAAGCATTTACAGCGATACCGACTTCATGGGAATCTGTGTTGAACTGGTGGAAATATTATGCAGTCTGCATAAATACCGGATTCAACGGAATGAGCGATATGCCCGGATTGCTGATGGTCATGTGTACTGTTTTGATGGCCGGAAAATTGAAATCAAATGCGAAAAATACTTTTTTTATCGGAATGGCTTACGGATTTTGCTGTCTTATCCGGATAAATTACATTTTGTTTGCGCCGCTGGCAGCATTTGTCTGGCTCCATCGTTATCAAAAAACGGACATAAAAACTTTACTTTGCACTTTTGCAGCCGCTGCGGGCGGTTTTTTCAGTATCTTCGGCTGGCAGCTGCTGATAAATTTCTATCAATTCGGCAATATTTTTACTTTCGGATACTCCCTGCATTATCTGAATTTTCCGCCGGACAAAAGACCGGACGCCGGCTTTACGCTGTCTACATTGCTTGAGCTGAAAAATATACATCTGCTTATCGGAGCCAATAAACTTCTTATGACCGCAGGAATTGCCGGCTTGCTTTGCATCAGAGATCGCGTCTGTCGGATCTCGCTCACATTATTTGCGGTTCCTCTGATTTTGTTTTTTTTCGGATACAGCCATACATACTGTGATGCAAGGCGTTTCATACTTGCAGCGTTTCCGGTTTTTCTGGCGGCATACTGTACTGCCTGGGGAGATGTATTTTTGCATTGGAAGAAAGATTTGAGAAAAAATTTACGGCTGTGGATCATCTTGTTTCTGACAGTTCTGTTTTGGCCTGTCCCTGATGAAATATGTGCAATTTGTCTGTTTTTACTGCTGCTGAGAAGCATTTGGGACTTGCATCAGGAACTTTTTCGGGATATATTAAAAAAGGATGACAGTGTCAACGAAAAGGAATTGCACGATGCAATGCATTGATGAAGTAAGTCTGAGTACCGCAGTATTGAAAAATTCAAAAGATCCGGACGGGAAACTTTTGGATGTGATCAGCGAAGCCGGGTATAACATGATCGAACTTACCAGAAAATATCAGGATCCCGGAGTGATCCGGAAGTCCGGACTGAAAGTATGGTCGATCCACGGTTATTTTGAAGGTCCCATCACCGGCAGTGATGCGGAATTGCAAAAAAGTATAGACATCGCCTGCCGCCGGGTGGAAATGCTCGGAGAATTTGCACCGTGTCCGGTTGTGTAACATTATCTTTTCCGTCATAACGATCCGGAAATAGGACGCTGTTTCCGGAAATGCGTGGAAAAACTTTACGATTTTTATTCGAAACTGGGGTTCATTCTCTGTGTGGAAACCGCACCTTACAAGCCAAAACACAATCAACGCTATCCGGACAGTAAAGAAATAGCTGCATTTGTCCGATCATTTGAAAAAGATGATTTGCGTATGACGATCGATATCAATCACTCCAATCTGCACGAGGATCTTGAGCAGGTTTGTGATAATTGCCGGGGACTTATCAGCAATATCCATGTTTCCGATAATATGGGAGAATGGGAAGATCATATGCCTCCCGGAACCGGTATTATCGACTTGAAGCGTGCTTTTGCTGCACTGCGCCGCAATGGATATGCCGGTCCGTGCAATCTTGAATTTGTTTACTCCGATTCCCAGGAAATTCCAACTGCGGAAAAATTACGCGGGGTCAGAAAATATGTTGAACAACTTTTATGGGAGAAATAAAAATGAAAAAAGTATTGGTAGTCGGTTCCGGAGGTCGTGAACATGCTCTGGTTTGGCAGCTCACTTGCAGTCCTGATGTCGGTAAAGTATATTGTGCCCCCGGAAATGCTGGGATTTCAACCATTGCAGAATGTCTTCCAATCAAGGAAGATGAACTGGAAAAACTTGCAGCATTTGCCGAACGCGAACATATCGACCTGACTGTTGTCGGTCCCGAAGCTCCCCTTTGTGCCGGATTGGTCGATGTTTTCAAAACCCGTAATCTTACTGTTTTCGGGCCTGACCGTAAAGCCGCTCAGCTTGAAGGCAGCAAGTCGTTTGCCAAAGATTTTATGGAACGGTGCGGGATCCCCACCGCAAAAGCGGCTGTCTTTACAGCAGAGGCCCCTGCTGCTGAATATATTAAAGCAGAATATGCTTCTGGAATCTCTCAGATCGTAGTCAAAGCCGATGGACTTGCTGCCGGCAAAGGTGTGCTGGTCGCCGGAAGCTGCGATGAAGCTCTTGAGTTTCTCCACGGATGCTTCGAAGGAACCTTCGGTGCCGCCGGAGCCAAAGTTGTTATTGAGGAGTGTCTTCTCGGAGAAGAAGCCTCCATCCTTGCTCTTTGTGATGGAAACACCATAGTTCCATTGGTTTCATCTCAGGATCACAAGCGGGTCTTCGATAATGATGAAGGTCCCAATACCGGCGGTATGGGAGCTTACTCGCCAGCTCCGGTGGTCAATGAACAGGTGTGGCGGCAGATCGAAAACGAGATTCTGCAGCCATTCCTTAAAGGAGTGCAGAAGGAAAAACTCTATTTTCGTGGTGTTATTTTTGTCGGAGTGAT
>JAFVRT010000252.1 GCA_017504125.1 Lentisphaeria bacterium | reverse complement strand
CCGGTCATTTTTCAAAAATCTTCAAACGCATGATGGGGACCGAATGCAGTTTACGCTGGCGGGAATGGAGCGAAAAAGAACGGATCTGGACCGTTGCACCCAATCATCCTATTGCCGCCGGTGTTCCGGAAACCTTTGTGCTGCCCCATACAGAAATGTACGGAGAACCTTTCAATATTCCCGATGACGGCAAAATCATTTTCATGTCATGGTACGAAGGCGGCAATGTGTTCCGCAGCGGGGTGGCATTCCGCCGGGATGCCGGAAAGATCTTCTACTTTTCTCCCGGACACGAAACATTCCCCATATACAATGATGAAAATGTCGTCCGGATCATCGGCAATGCAGTACGCTGGGCCGCTCCGGAGTCCGGAATATTACCGGAACGGGTCATGCATCAGCCGTATCCGTTGGAAAAAATCAATCATACTGAAGAATAATACAAGCGTGGATATCATGAAAAAATTCAAGATTGGCTATATTCCTCTCACCAAAGTCAACTGGACAAATGAGACTTTGGAAGCAGCAAGAAAAAATGCTAAAGAATACCTTCAAAGTCTTCCCGGCGTTGAAGTGATCGGCGGCAACTCCATGATCGACCTGGAAGATCGTGCTATAAAGGAATTGGAGTTTTTTGAACAGGAAAAGCCCGATATGATCGTGGCTCATTTCCTGACCTTCGCTCTCGGAGTCGTAGTTCCCATGTTTGCCCAGCGGCTCAAAGTGCCTGTTGTACTCTGGTCGATGAAAGAGCCCGATCCCTGCGGCGGCAGACTTCAGAACAATTCCTTCTGCGCCGCCAACATGAATTCCCACTTCATGTACCGGATGCATGTACCGTATTTCCATGTCCATGCTGATGCCGGAAGTGCCGAAGCTGAAAAGCAATTGAACAAAGCTGTCAGAGTTTCCCAAACCATGACTGTGCTCAACCGCATGCGCATCGGTATCGTAGGCGGCAGAGTTCCCGGATTCTACACTTCAAGCTGGGACGAAATGCTGCTCCGTACCAAGATCGGTCCGGAAATCAAGATCATCACCGAGCATGAAGTCATCGAAACAGCCAAAAATCTTTCGGCAGCAGAGCTTGATTCGGCTATGCAGACCATTCTTTCAGATGCCTCAGTTCATCCGACCGACGGCCCCAAAGGGAATCAACTGCAGAAGTCCGCAGCTCTTTTCGGCGCGATAAAAAAGATGAAAGATAAATTCCTGGTGGACACCTTCGCCATGCGCTGCTGGCCGGAGTTCATCCTCGATGATCTTTACGGTATCGCGATCTGTTCCACCATCGGACACCTGACCAACCACGATATTCTCACCGCATGCGAAGGTGATGCCTATGGAGCCGTCATGATGCGTATCGAACAGGAACTTACCGGTGAAAAGCCGTTTTTCTGCGACATGATCGTCATGGAAGGCGAATACGGCGTGGCATGGCACTGCGGAGCCGCTCCATGCAAACTCTGTAAACCGGGATTTCAGCCGCAGCTCTGCTGCAGTGCCACGGTGGAAGGCGGAGGTGTCAAAGGCGTTACCAATGAATTCCCCTTGAAACCGGGACGGGTAACTCTCGCCCGCCTGGGCGAAAAGCGCGACGGGGACGGATTCCGTATGCTCATCGCCACCGGGGAAGCCATTGACACCGATCTCTTTGTCCGCGGCAATCCGCTCAAGATCAAATTCGATGCCGGATGCGACAAGCTCCGGGAAACTGTGATCGGTCAGGGTTGGGAACATCACTACGCACTCTGCTACGGTGATCTGCTCCCGGAACTGCTGGATCTCTGCCGCTGCATGGACATTGAAGCGGTCGTTGTAAAATAACAATTGCAAGCAAGAAAGAAAGGCTATCATCATGAATGACAAAAATCTGCTGATCCACCTGGCTCCTGAACAGGGATACAACAATGTGTTTGAATTGGGTGAATATAACATGAAACTCACCCGTTTCGGTATTCTGCAGCTCAAAGCCGGATCCAGTTGGAGCTCCGATACCGGTGAATTTGAAGTCGCTCTGGTCATGCTGGGCGGCAAATGTTCTGTTAAAGGTGATAAATTTGAATTTGCCGAAGTCGGCGGCCGCAAAAATGTTTTCGACGGCAAACCCCATGCCGTTTATCTGCCGCGCCGCACCGCTTATACAGTAACAGCTATCACCGATATGGATCTGGCTGTCAATGAATCCCCTGCGACCCGTGATACTGCGGCCCCCACTCTCATCACCCCTGAAATGACCCGCACCATTTCCATCGGCCGGGACAACTTCACCAGAGCCGCCACTATTATTCTGGACGAAACATTTGACTCCGAACACTTCTACATCGGTGAAGGACTCATTCCCTCCGGCAACTGGTCCGGTTATCCGCCGCACCGCCACGATTACGATGATCTCCCCGGCGAGATCGATATGGAAGAAACTTATTTCTACCGTTTCGATCCGCCTCAGGGATTCGGTATTCAGAAGGTTTATATCCCCGATGGTGATCTTGATGAAACCTACACCGTCAAAAACAACGATACCGTAGCCATTGCCGAAGGTTATCACCCCCTCTGCGGTGCCCCCGGATATCAGATGTATTATCTCTGGACCATGACCGGTGCGGTCAACCGCGGACTTATTTCGGCCAAAGATCCCGCTCACGACTGGGTCAAATAAACGATGGATCAGGAAAAAACAATCCTTCTCGGTATCGACTTCGGTACCGGAGGCTGTAAAGTCACAGCTATCGACTTCAAAGGCAGCTTGCTGGGCGAAGCCTCGGTGGAGTATGTCACCGAATTTCTTCACCCCGGATGGTCTGAACAGAATCCGGCCGACTGGTACGACGCCATGTGCAGCGCATTGAAAAAAGTCGCTGAAAAAGGTGTTGACTTGAAAAAAGTACTGGCGGTAAGTTTTGACGGTTCCACTCATAACGCGGTACTGCTGGACTCACATATGAATGTCCTGCGAAAAACCATTATGTGGACCGATCAGCGCAGCGTTGAGGAGTGTGCATGGCTGAAAGCAAATTACGGAGAAAAGATCTTCAAAACCGCTTTTCAGCAGCCCACTCCCACCTGGACTCTGCCTCAACTCCGCTGGATCTCGACTCACGAACCGGAAGTTCTGAAAAAAACGGCAAAGATACTTTTTGTCAAAGACTATGTCCGTTATCTGGTGACCGGAAACGCTGTAACTGACTACATAGAAGCTCAGGGAACACTTTTCTTCGACATGAACAAGATGACATGGTCAGAAGAACTCGCCGCCCTTGCCGGGGTCAGGCCCGATCAGCTGCCGGAATTGATAAAACCGGCAGATATCGCGGGTCATGTAACATCAAAAGCCGCCGCCGAAACCGGATTGCCGGAAGGAACTGTTGTGGTATGCGGAACTTCGGACTCTGCAGTAGAAGACTACGGTGCCGGAGCCGTCGAACCCGGTGACTGCATCGTAAAAATGGCCACCGCCGGAAATGTCAATGTCATGACAGCGGAACCTCATCCCTTTGCGACCACACTGACCTATTCCCATGTGATCGAAGGCATGTGGTACACGGTTTCAGCCACCAACGCTGCCGCCCTCTGCCAGCGTTGGATGCGGGATACCCT
>JAFVRT010000251.1 GCA_017504125.1 Lentisphaeria bacterium | reverse complement strand
TTTTTTCATCTCGTGTTCCCTCCGAAGGCTATAAGTTCGGCTTCTTCAAGACGCTTGACAAAGTGGAATGTCAAAGCCTTTTTGACTTCTTCCGGCAGTTCCTCATGATCCTTGCGGTTTTCTTCCGGCAATATCACATCGGTGATCCCTGCCCTGAGAGCCGCCACAACTTTTTCACGGATCCCGCCGACAGCAGTAACCCGTCCGGTCAGAGTGATCTCTCCGGTCATGGCAAGTTTGCTCCGCAGCGGAACTCCGCGCAGACAGGAGATCAACGCCAGCGACAAAGTAACACCGGCTGACGGTCCGTCTTTCGGAGTCGCTCCATCAGGAACATGGATGTGGAAATCGTGATCGTTGAAAAATTCAGGATCTATATTCCATTTCGCAGCCCTTCCCCGTACCAGACTGAATGCAATTGCAGAAGACTCCTCCATCACCTTGCCGATGGAACCGGTAACTTTCACATTACCTTTTCCTCCGGCTATGGAAGCAACTTCAACCGGCAATGTGACACCACCGGCTCCGGTCCAGGCCATGCCTGTAGCCATACCCGGTTCCATCTTTTCATCAGCCTTATCCCGCAGGAACCGCGGCGGTCCCAGCAACTCCCGCACCATATTTGCTGTAACATTTACAGGTTCGTCGCGTTCCAATTCTCCGGCAATAACTTTTCCAGCCAGACGGCGGCAAACTCTGGCGATGGTCTGTCCCAGCGTGCGGACACCGGCTTCCATCGTATAATTTTCGATCACGGCATCAAGGGCAGCTGTATTGAATTTGACTTGTTTGGGTGCGAATCCGCATTCAACACTTTCCCTTTTCACCAGATACCGCTTGGCGATCTCTCTTTTTTCCACCTGAGTATATCCGGAAAGACGGATCACTTCCATACGGTCCCGCAAAGGACCGGGGATCTGTTCTTCCACATTGGCAGTTGCGATAAAGAACACTTTGGAAAGATCGAAACCCAATTCGAGAAAATTATCATTGAATGAGAAATTCTGTTCCGGATCAAGGACTTCAAGAAGTGCCGAAGCGGGATCTCCGCGCATATCATGAGCAAGTTTATCCACCTCATCCAGCATGAATACCGGATTACGGCTGCCGGCACGCTTGATATTTTGGATTATCCTTCCCGGCATAGCTCCCACATATGTACGGCGATGTCCGCGTATCTCAGCCTCATCGTGAACTCCGCCCAGAGAAACCCGGATGAACTTTCGCTGCAATGCCCTGGCAATGGATTGTCCCAGAGATGTCTTTCCGACACCCGGGGGTCCGACCAGACAGAGGATCGGAGCTTTGCGTTCTTCATCGTTGCCCATTTCACGATTCAACTGCAAAACGGCAATAAATTCGAGGATACGCTTTTTGACATCCTCCAAACCATAATGATCTGCTTCAAGTATTTTTGATGCAGCCTTTGTATTAAGACGGTCTTCAGTAAGCACCATCCACGGCAGATCCAGCATCCAGTTGAGATAATTGTAACTGATATGGTATTCCGGTGCCATGGTGGGGATCTGCTGCATACGGGCAAATTCCTTCCTGATGGTTTCAAGGACATGCTCAGGGGCTTCACAATCCTCTATGCGTTTTTCCATTTCCACCAGATCCGGATTACGACTGTCCTCATTCAGCTCCTTCTGGATGACTTTCAGCTGTTCACGCAAATAAAATTCCCGCTGGGATTCCCCCATGGCTTCATGGACTTCGCTCTGGATCCTTGCACTCAACCTGGCAGTTTCCAATTCCCGGTTCAGCAGTACCGCCAAAACTTCCATACGCTCAAGGAGCTCCGGAGTATTGAGGAACCATATTTTTTCCTCAAAACGGAAATTCAGAGCATCGACTATCATATCCATTGCCCGTCCGGCACTGGGAGCATTATTGACCGCAACAGCGATTTCCTCAGTAAGT
This sequence comes from Lentisphaeria bacterium, assembly GCA_017504125.1. Classification (GTDB taxonomy): domain Bacteria; phylum Verrucomicrobiota; class Lentisphaeria; order Victivallales; family Victivallaceae; genus UBA1784. The sequence goes on along the minus strand of JAFVRT010000251.1, from coordinate 1,773 downwards.
CCGGGAGTCATGGAAGCCAGTTCAAGGAAGCTCAATATCAGAGCCCGAAGCCGACTGGTGATCTCTTTTTCCGGCAGATCACTATCCTGTGGTTCGGGAATCGGAGTATAGTCAACCACGGCGGCACCGGTAGAATCCCGGAAGGCGCGGTTGTATTTTATTCTCTTTATACCGCGGACAACGATCCTGATGGAACCATCCGGCATTTCTGCACGCTGCAGTACTCTGACCAATACACCGATCTTGGCGCGTTTTTTGTTATCCCAGACAAATGATTCCGGTTCAGCACAGCCTGGCATGATTTCAAAATTACCATTTCGCGGCATTTCAGGAAACACCGCCATAGTCCTGTTGCCCTTCATGGCGGCATTCAAAGAAACAATATTGGACTTGCCGTCAACATTGAACGGTATCAGACTGTATGGATAAAGCACCAAACCGGCAGTTTGAAGTATGAAACTGCGTTCGCCTGAAGCAATCGGCCCCACAGCAATGGTGAAATTTGGATCAACTCCGGCCATGGATCACTCCGCTTTTCCGGCAAATTCTGCGGGGATCTCGCTGAAAGAACAACTCTTGAGATACTCCTGCATTTTTTCCAGAGAAACAGCCCCGCCGGTGGCGGTTGCGGAACGCAGATTGAAGTTGCTTGAAGCTCCGCCGAGTTCCATAGCTGATGCCAGATCCCAATCCTGATGAAGTGCATAGATCACTCCGGCGGCAAAAGCATCTCCGGCACCGGTACTGCCGACAATATCTTCTTTCTTGATGAAACAGGACGGTTTATAGATGAATTCGCCATTTTTCTGTTTTCCGGCAGCACCTTCGGGGAAGTGGATCACTGCAGTTTCCTTCACACCGTTGTCCAGCAGAAAATCCACTGCAGCGGGCAGATTGGCATAGTTCAGCGAGCCATCTGCGCGGCGCAATTCAATGCCGCTGCAGCTGGAACATTCGATCTCATTTACGATGAGGATATCGATATAAGGAAGCGCAGGCATAACGACGGCCTTGAATTTCTCAGGGGCATCGCTGACAAAGTCCACAACGGTCTTATAACCTTTTTTCTGCATGTAATCAAGAGTTCTGGCAGCTTCGGTGCCATATTCAGCATCGGCACGATCCATTTTTTCCAGCAGCAGCAGATAGGCCAGATAGAAAAATTTGGCAGGAGCATCGATATTCTTCACATCCTCAAAGCAATATTCACCACATGCTCCGCGGCAATGGAAAAATGTACGCTTGCCGTTACCGGACATCACATCAGTATAACTGGTGGGGAATTTGGGATCCAGCACCATGGCAGCAGCATCGATATTACGGCTTTTGATCTCGTCGAGAATAAATCTGCCGTCATCATCATTACCGATACGGCCGGCGGCATAGAGCGGCAAAGCCGGATCCATGGCAGCGATATCAAATCCGACATTGGCAGGCCCGCCGCCGGTGCTGCGGATCTGAGAAGAAATGTTGCACAAAGTTCCTTCTTCGGGGAACCGGTCAATAAGTTTTACTTTGTCGATGATCCAGTTTCCGGCACAAATAATTCCGTTTTTCATAATTTTTTCCTTTATTTTCAAGTTGACTGTATTTTATTTTCACTTCGCGATCACCCCGCAGGCGGAAAAGAACTTTCCACCGGAAATACGGAAGTTTTCACCATTTGTTTCTCCTGAACATTCGATAATGTCCCCAAGCTGACCGGCATGCAGAAAATTGATCTGCAGTTCTTTTATGCGTTTTCCGGTATCAGGAGCGATCTCGCCAAGGACA
>JAFVRT010000250.1 GCA_017504125.1 Lentisphaeria bacterium | reverse complement strand
GCCGGACTCACCTATGGTACATTCCGCGGTCTGGCCTATTTTGTCGCCCGTGTCGGTGTCGGATTGCTTGAGATCGTAACGTTCCCCTTCCCGCTGCCTGATTGTCCGGAAACTCCGGACGGCTTCGGCCCCGGCTACGGCCCCATCATGTATCCTGCCTGGGTCATTGATGTGGAACATGACTGGTGGAACTTCGTGTATGATGAAAACACTATTCCGAGCCGTTCCCGCTGATTTTCCGAACCTTTTCAGAAAGATAGAATCATGAGCTTTTCCTGCGGTTTCGTGGGGTTGCCCAATGTCGGTAAATCCACGCTTTTCAATGCCTTGTGCCGTGGCGGTGCTGAAGCCGCCAATTTTCCTTTTTGTACCATTGAACCCAATACCGGTATCGTTCCGGTTCCTGATGAACGGCTTGAAGTACTGGCCAAGATGGAAAACTCCGGCCGTATCGTACCTTCCAGTTTGAAATTTATCGATATTGCCGGACTCGTCCGCGGAGCAAGTGCCGGACAGGGATTGGGCAATCAGTTTCTCGGCCATATCCGCAATGTGGATGCCATCGCCCATGTGGTAAGACTTTTCAAAGATGGGGATGTGGTCCATGTTTCCGGCGAATGTGATCCTGTGGCTGACCTTGAAACGATTCTTACTGAATTGATGCTGGCCGACCTTGAAGTTCTGGAAAAACGCCGGGATAAAGCATTTAAAACCGCCCGTTCCGGAGATTCCGATGCAAAATTTGAATTGGAACTGGTGCGTTCATTTATCGATCAGCTCAATGCGGGGGAACTCCCCAAATACGATAAAGAATCCCCCAAAGCAGTAGAGCTGGTGGAAAATATGGGACTGCTTTGTACAAAACCGGCCTTTGTCTGTGCCAATGTGGGCGATGATCAGGTGGGCGATGCCTTCCTTGAAGATCCTGACGCCCAAAGGCTCATCGAATGTGCCGCATCTCACGGCATGGAAGTGATCCCCGTCTGTGCCAAGATCGAAGATGAGCTTGCCGGTCTTTCACCGGAAGAAGCTGCGGAGTTTCTGAATGAACTCGGCATCACCGAATCCGGACTTTCCAGAGTTATCCGTACCGGTTACCGGTTACTGAACTATATCACCTTTTTCACTGCCGGCCCCATGGAATCACGGGCCTGGACCGTTGTAAAGGGGGCCTGCGCGCCTGAAGCAGCAGGCAAGATCCATACCGACATGTGCCGCGGATTCATCCGCATGGAAACAGTTTCATACTCAGACATGGTGGAGTGCGGCTCATGGAACAAGGCTCAATTGGCAGGGAAACTGCGTATCGAAGGGAAAAATTATGTTGTTGAGGACGGAGATGTGATACATGTCCGCTTTTCGGTCTGACACATTCGAAATACCGTGTCCGCAGAATTCTGAATGATTTACGAACTGATGAAATTGTTGAGGAGAAGTTTCTGTTATGGCAAAGAAAAAAGTACAGCTCAATTATACGGGCAAAGATCTGGAGCATTACAATGCTCTCATGGAAGTCTATTACAAGATCAGCAACAATATGCGGATCCGTGCCGGTGAAGTCCTTGACCGCAGCAGTGCAGATAAACGCGGTGTCACGACCCACATGGCAGATATTTCAAGCGATAACGCCAGTCATGAAATCGGTTTGCGTCAGCTTTCAGAAGATGGTGATGTGCTGACCCTTGTTGAATATGCCCTTGAGCGTCTGGCCCACGGTACTTACGGTAAATGTCAGGATTGTGGAGAAATGATCTCTGAAGCCCGGCTCAAAGTCCGCCCTTATGCTGTTTTCTGCATCAAATGCAAGACCAAACGCGAAGAAATGGAATATTGATAAAAAGTGTCTTTTCAAATCGAACCACATACTCCGGCAGAGCGTAAAATTTTAATCGTTTCCGCGCTGCTGGTGTTTTTTTTCGTAGCTCTGGATCAGGCGACCAAACTTCTGGCCGCCGGTACTATGCAGCTTCACGAATCTATTGTCCTGATTCCCGGCTGGTTCAATCTGACCTATGTCCGCAATCCGGGGGCTGCGTGGAGCATGCTGGCGGGATTTTCCTGGCTTTTGCTGAGTTTCGGAGTTGCCGCAGGTGTGCTGATATTGATTTTCTTCCGCCGCTGGAGCGAAAAATGGGGCGAAAGATATATCGCGCTTGCTCTGATCGAAAGTGGTATTATAGGCAACAGCATCGACCGCCTCTGGCATGGATCGGTCATAGATTTTTTTCATGTGCACTATTATGATTTCTATCACTACCCCATATTCAATGTGGCAGATTGTGCCATCTGTACCGGAGTGATGATCTTTATAATTTCCAATATTTTCCGTCCGGGCGGAAAAAAAGAAACTCCCGGCGGAGCATGAGAATAATTTCCATTGACTCCATGCGTGCGCTGGAGCAGTCTGCTGTAAGCTCCGGGATCCCGGAATACCGCCTGATGCGTCGTGCCGGAACCGGGGCAGCGGCCATTATCAGCAGATTTGCCGCAAACCGTTTCCGGCGGGTTGTATTCTTTTGCGGAAGCGGCAATAATGCCGGTGATGCCATCGTCTGTGCCGGATCACTTGATCTTCCCCATGTGCTGCTGCCGTTCCGCGATCTTTCTTTGCTGAAAGGAGCGGCTGCGGAAGCGGTCGTTGAATTCGGCCCCAAACTAAACATCGTTTCCCCGGATTCCTTTGACTTTGAGCCGGGAGATCTGCTCGTGGATGCCCTGCTTGGCATCGGATTTGCCGGCAACTCTGTCAGATCCCCCCTGGATAAAGCCATGGCGATGATGAAACATTCCCGCCGCAATGTAGTGGCTTTTGATCTGCCCAGCGGACTCAACGGCAACACCGGCGAATACCTTCCGGAAACGGTTCCCGCAGTCATGACCATAACTTTCGGAGCTCCCAAACAGGGATTGTTTCTGAAAGATGCGCCTGCAATGTGCGGAAAAATCGAAGTTGTTCCTATCGGAGTGGAACCGGAAAGCGTTCCGCAGGCTCTGGATCATGAATATTTCTGCCGTCAGGATGCAGCTTTGCTGTTGAAAAAACATCCTTTGAATTCCCACAAAAACAGTCGGGGACGGGTCCTGGTTCTGTGCGGAAGCACCACCTATCCGGGAGCAGCGGTACTTGCTTCCTCTGCCGCACTTCATTTTTCAGGTATTGTCCGTCTGCTCACGGTAAAGCACAGTATGTGTCTTCCGCTGCCGGCAGCTCTCATAAGCCGTTCTCTTGATCCTGAAAAAAGCGGTGCACTTCCTGCTGATGCGCTGAGATCAAACCGGGACTTTGCCGAAGCAAGCGATGTGCTCTGTGCCGGTTGCGGCTGGGGACCGGATGTTTCCCCGGAACTTCTTGCAGATGTGCTGAATTTTCCCGGCACAGTAGTATTGGACGCCGATGCACTTAATCTGCTCTCCCGTACTCCGGAGTTATGGAAAAAGCGTTCTGACATCATATTGACTCCCCATCCGGGAGAAGCCGCCAGACTGGCTGAAGTATTTAAAATCCCGCAGGGGCTTTCGCGGGAAAAATTTGCCGCTGCTCTGGCTCAAAAGCTCGGAGCGACAGTACTTTTGAAAGGATTTCACACCTGCGTATCAACTCCTGAGGGAAAAACCACGATCAACGGCTCTGGCGGCCCTGAACTTGCCATGGCAGGCTCAGGGGATGTACTGGCAGGTATCATCGCCGCCCTTGCTGCCAGCGGACACACTCCCCCGGCTGCAGCACGGCTTGGGGCGTTTCTTCACGGCATGGCGGGCGACATGGGACGGGGTACGATAATTGCGGACAAACTCCCGGAACTTGCTGCCGGAGCCGCAGATCTTCATATATGGTGATACGAACCGCCGGCGTTGAAATTCAAAGCACGGTAAAGTTGTTCACAGAGCAGAAATCTTGCCATTTCGTGCGTAAAAGTCAAAGGTGAAAGCGACCAGAGGATGTCTGCCTGAGCCTTGACTTCCGGAGCAATTCCGAAAGGCCCGCCTATAACAAATACCATTTTCCGGTCTATGGATGCGATTTTCCCGGCAAAAGCTGCGGTGGAAAAGAGTTTGCCTTCTTCTGAAAGTACGAATATAAAAGAATTTTTTTCCTTTTCCAGTTCCCGCATGATGGCCTTCCCTTCTTTTGCCACATCAGAATCGGGAAGTTCCACACATTCAACCTTGCCGTATGCTCCGCACCGGCTCACGAATTCGGCCGATTTTGCCCCCAGCACCTTATCTTTGGGCTTACCAACCACGATTATTTTCATCAACATTTTATAAATCCTGCACAAGATCACCGGCGGAACTTATCACAACAAAGCCGTGCTTCGGTAACGATTTCTTCCTCACCGGGGACATGATGATCCTCCATAAGGACTTTGCCATTGCAAATAAGGGTGTGCATAACGCTTGTGTCGGCAGAATAAACCAGATTGGCACACAAACTGTAATCTCCGACCATTTGACAGTTATCCAGTTCCACCAGCAGGATATCTGCGGCTTTGCCTTCGGCGATACCGGCATCCACTCCGGCAGCAGCAGCTCCGTTCAAAGTGGCACACTTCAGGATATCTGCATCTTTTCCGGCGGTAGGATCGCTGTTGCGGATCTTGGCCAGCAGAGCTGCGAATTTGATTTCCTCAACCATGGAAAGATTGTTGTTGGAGCTTGCTCCGTCTGTACCGACAGTTATGCGGCATCCGCTGCTGAGCGCGGATTGAAAATCAAACATGCCGCTGCAAAGTTTCATATTGGAAACCGGACAATGACTGATGACTGCCCTCCGGTCAGCGATGATTTCCCGGTCATGCCCCGTCAAATGCACACAATGAGCCAGCACCATATTTTCATTGAGCAATCCAACGGAATCCAGATATTCCACCGGAGTCATGCCGTCATGCTCTCTGCGGCAATCCTCCACTTCGCGCAAGGTTTCGGCACAATGAGTATGCAGCGGCATTTCCAATTCCCGTGCCACACGGGCGACATCGCGTAAAGATTCCTCACAGACGGTATAAATGGCATGGGGAGCCAGAGTTATTCTCACTCCATCCGGCAGTCCGGAGCGAAGTTTCTGAGCCTCGTCCCTGAGCTGGGCAGCATCTTTGTTCGAAGCACTTCCCGGCAAAGCCAGATGGATAAGTCCGATATCCGCCCGGACTCCCATATCACCTGCCGCCCGTATCGCTTCTTCTGTAAACCAGTACATTTCGTTGAAATAGCAGCACCCGGATTTTATCATTTCCAATATTCCCAGCCGGGTACCGGCATAAATATCATGAGCATCCATTTTTGCTTCAGCAGGCCAGATATGTTCGTTGAGCCAGGTAAAAAGAGCCATATCATCGGCATATCCCCGCAGCAGAGTCATAGCGGTATGGGTATGGGTATTGTAAAAAGGTACTGTTGCAGCAAGGCGTCCGCCGCATTCGATAATCCGCGCACCAGGAGCATCTATTCCGGGGGCGATACGGGAAATTTTCCGGTCTTCGACTAATATATCGGCAACTTTGTTATCCACTACTGCATTTTTGATGAGTATGCTCATTTTCTTTTTTCCCTGATGAATGATTCTGTTTCTTCGATATCGCTGAAATGGTGCTTCACACCATTGATCTCCTGATACGCTTCATGGCCTTTCCGGCAATAACGGCACAATCGCCTTTTTCGAGCATCTCCAGAATTTTACGGATCGCCTCTCTGCGGTCGAGTTCCACAATAAAAGATGCACTTTCCGGGATCCCCTGCAATATGTCCTTTATGATATCTTCACTTTTTTCGCTGCGGGGATTGTCTGAAGTCACCACCAAAAAATCTGCATATTCTGCGGCCGTTTTTCCCATACGCGGCCGCTTGCTTTTATCCCGGTCGCCGCCTGCGCCGAAAAGCAGCAGCACTTTGCCGGAAGTAAATTTCCTTACTGCGCCAAGTACATTTTTCAAGGCATCGTCGGTATGAGCATAATCAACAAAAGCAGTACCTCCACCGGGAATATTGAATGACTCCAGTCTGCCGGGAACACGAATTTTTTCTTTCAATGCCGCAAGAACTTTTTCCGGCGCGATCCCGCAATCCAGCGCAGCTATGACCGCCCCGGTGATATTCTGTATATTGTAAAATCCGGTCAATCCGGAATCAATATGCAGTTTGCCGTATTCAGGAGTATGCAGCATAAAACTTACTCCGGAGCAATCAAGCTGCCAATCACTTATGCGGTGATCGAATTCCCTTCCGCTCCCGAAAACGGCACAGCGTACTTTGTCTGATATTTCTGCAGCAAGCCTTTTGCCCCACGGATCATCACCATTTATAACCGCCACGCCGTCAGAATCAAGAAAATGGGTGAACATCCGCTTTTTTGCCTGATAGTAATGCTCCATATCGCCGTGATAATCCAGATGATCTCCTGTAAGATTGGTAAAGATCCCCGCTCTCAGACCGATCCCGGCGGCCCGGTTCTGAACCAGAGAATGGCTGGAAAGCTCCATTGCGGCATATTCCATGGAGTTATCTTTCATTTCCGCGAAAAGATCGAACAAAGTTGCGGAATCCGGAGTCGTCCGGTCACCGGGAATATTCTGACTCCCGGTACGGTACTCCACGGTGGAAACAAGACCGCAGCGCAAGCCGGAAAAATTGAAAATATGCTCAAGTAAAAATGCACTTGTCGTTTTACCGTTGGTTCCGGTAACGCCAAGCAGTTTCATGGCCGAGTCCGGATCTCCCTTCGAATGACGGTAAAGACGGGCGAAAGCAGCAGTACTTTCCCTGACCAGCAGAGCCGGAGTACCGGAAGGCAAAGGGACCTCCTTTTCCATCACGATCAACGCGGCTCCGCGTTCCAATGCTCCCGGAATGAATTTATGGCCGTCACTTACAGTTCCTGTGATCGCCACAAACCCCATACCGGGAAACACTTTGCGGGAATCGGCAGTAAAAGCAGCAGGGATCCCGGAAATATTGTATTCCCGGATCAATAAATCTCCAAGTATATCATAAAATGGAGAATTCATAACTCCTCGTCGGCCTCAGGCAGCGCAGTTTCCAATTTTACTCCCCGTGAACCTTTGGCAAAAAGCAGATCTCCCGGCTTCAGGCTCCGGACGATCACCTCTCTTGCTGCTGCGGCATCGGCAAGGGCACCTTGACCGTAGGCACTTCCTACAGTTATCAACCTGCAGCCGGGGAAAAGTTCTTTTGCCAATGCCAGAACTTCTTCGTGAGCAGCGGCAGAAGCATCGCCCAATTCACGCATTTCCCCCAGCAGAAGCACCAACTTTGCCGGATCGGCAAACTCTTTGAGATTTTTCAAAGCAGCACAAACAGCGGCGGGATTGGCATTGTAGGTATCGTCAATAAAAGTTACTCCTCCGGATCGGAAAATACGGTTTCTTCCGCCGGGAAGTTCAGTTTTCACCAATCCGGCAGCGATGATTTCAGGAGCTATTCCGGCTGCCAGAGCCGCTGTTGCTGCGGCAGCGGCATTCATTGCCTGATGAGCTCCGGAAAGATGCCATTCCACAATATGTTCTGCCCCGGAGGGGAAATGCAATTTTATCTTGCTGCCCCGCAGCGTCCCCCCCATATATTCAACAGTAACATCACCGATTCCGGAACCGAAAAGCATAACCCTGCCGGGAGCTTTCTGCTTCAATATTTCCAACTGCGGAACTTCTGCCGGAAACACCGCGATGCCGTCAGTTTTCAAACCGTCGCAGATATGGCTTTTTTCCTCAGCCACACCTTCAAGCGAAAGCAGGAACTCCAAATGACATGGAGCTATGGAGTTCACCAATGCCACATGGGGAGATATGGCACAACTCAATGGTGCGATCTCTCCGAAGTGATTGGTTCCCGCCTCCAGAACCGCGTAACGGTGGGCAGAGGTCAGGCGCAAAAGATTGCGCGGCACTCCTATCTGGTTATTGGTATTGCCTTCTGTCCACAACACATATTCTGCAGCTCCGGCTGATTCGACGCAAATCGCCCGGAGCATCTCTTTCACACTTGTCTTGCCCACGCTGCCGGTAACGGCAAATACAGTCAAATCAGCAAACCGCTTGCGGTGAAAATTCGCCAAAGCCTGATAAGCCTTCAAAGTATCATCGCACAGCAGCAGCGGGATCCCTGCCGGAGCAAGATGTGCTTTGGAACGCTCCACGCACAAAGCCGCAGCCCCGGATTCCACCGCCTTATTCAGAAAATCATGAGCATCGAAATTCTCTCCGCTCAAAGCCACAAAAAGAGAACCGCTGCCATTCTGACGGGTATCGGTAAAGATACCGGAAAATGCGGTTCCCTCTTTCTGCCACACTCCTGCCCCGGAGCGTTCCGCCTCGGCTGCAGTAAAATATGCTTCAACGCGGTTCATTGAAGTTCAGCACATTGCGAACTATCCCGCCGCGGAATATCACCCGGACGGTATCGGAAGGAGTGAGGAAATAGATCCAGCAATCGTTACGCAGATCAGGAGTTCTTATGGCAGGAGGCAAACCGTAAGCCATACGCACTTGCTCAGTATTCATACCCGGAACAACTTCACCGCGCATGATACGGGCCTTTACCTTAGGCGCAAGCCCTTTGAGCTGCTGCTCACGGGATTTGGTAGTAAAGGTGTACCCTATGTAATCAGCCATGGAACAAAGGCGGTAATCCTCAGAAAAATTGATCTTGTAAATTTTTCCGCCTTTATCTTTGAAGACGATTTTTTCTGAAAAGTATGTAGTTTCAACTGGTGTTATTTCGGTTCCCAGAGGGATAAACGCTCCGCGCTGGATATTGCGGCAATCGATATCTTCGGGATCTTCATACCAGATATTGCAGGCAGTATAGATCTTTTCACCTTCTTTAAGCTGAAAGACCTCAGCAAATATCACAGGATCAGCACAGCCGCAAAAAACAAGCAGCGCAAAAACAACTCCGAAAACTCCGGCAAACAGACGCATACTTTTATTTCCTTATGTTATTGGATTTACCGGATAAGCCGGGTAAATTCGTTTCTGGTAGCCAATTCCCTGCGGAAACTTCCCAACATTGAACTGGTAGTCATTACAGAATTCTGTTTCTCAACTCCCCGCATCTGCATGCACAAATGGCGCGCCTCCATGACTACGCCGACCCCATGAGCTCCGAGGATCTCCTCAAGGGCAGAGGAGATCTCGCGGGTAAGACGCTCCTGTACCTGAAGTCTTCTGGCAAACATATCCACAATACGGGCCACTTTGCTCACTCCGATGATCTTGCCGTTGGGGATATATCCCACATGGCAACGACCGAAAAATGGCAGCAGATGATGTTCACACATACTGAAAAACTCGATATCTTTGACAATAACCATATCATCGGATTCCGCTTCAAAAAGGGCTCCGTTGACTACGGTGTTGAGATCCTGAGTATATCCGCGGGTAAGAAATTTCCAACTCCGCTCCACCCGTTCGGGAGTTTTGATAAGCCCTTCCCGTTCAGGGTTTTCGCCGATTTTCACCAGCAATTCATGGATCAACTCCTGCATTTACAGAATTCCTTATTTTTCAAATCAGATCTGCAGCATATTTCAACCAGGCATCTGCCAACACCTGATGGCCCATCAAAGTCGGATGTACACCGTCACGGAGGATCAGTTCAGGAGCTCCGGCCTTGGCGGCGGCATCATGGATTATCTGCTGGCAGGGAATGAATACGGCATTGTATTTTTCAGCCAGAGCTTTTACCACTTTGCGCCGTTCATCCATTTCAGGGATCCAATCAGGAGCAACAGCTGCGCCTTCAAACTCCAATTCAAATGGTTCCATGAGAACAAGTTTGATGCCGGGAAGCGTTTTTACCGTCCAGTCCAGCATCATATCATAGACCATGGCGTAGCGGTCAACTTCCACACCATTGTTTCTGGCCTTTTCGTGCCATGTATCGTTGATACCGATGAGAATGCTCAGCACATCGGGACGCAGATTAAGGCAGTCGGATTTCCATCTGGCATAAAGATCCACCACCCGGTTGCCGGAAATACCGCGGTTTATGACATTATATCCGCAGCCGAGATTATCACCGAAAATACGGGCCGCCACCAGATTGGGATACCCGGCTCCGAATCCGGCATTGGATTCAGGTTCAGCTTCCCGTGAACGCCCGGCATCAGTAATGGAGTCACCTTGAAAAAGAATGCGCTTCATAATAAAAGATCCTTAAATTAAATATTCAATACAGCATTTTTATAAGATATCATCAAAAAAGGAGTTTTTCAAGTATCCTGCAGAAACTTTTCAGCTCCAGTTCCACGATTCACGACTTTGAATTTTTTTCATTGCGTAATTTTTCCCAGTAGGCCAGACGGCGGGCGATCTCTCTTTCAAAACCGCGCTCCACCGGAGTATAAAATTTGCGGCGGCCCATTTTTTCAGGGAAATAATCCTGTCCGGAAAATCCCTCCGGAGTATCGTGATCATACTGATAATTTGCTCCGTAACCGATCTCTTTCATCAACCTGGTCGGGGCATTGAGGATATGTGCAGGCGGTGTCAGCGAACCGGATTCCTTTGCCGCTTTGACGGCACTGTTCCAAGCCTTGTAGACCCCGTTGGATTTGGGGGCAGTTCCCAGAAAAACAATAAGTTCAGCAATGGCAAGCTCCCCTTCAGGAGAACCGAGCCGTTCGTAACTTTCCCATGCGGCAATGGCCAATTGCAGAGCCATCGGATCGGCAAGTCCCACATCTTCTGCCGCAAAACGGG
>JAFVRT010000249.1 GCA_017504125.1 Lentisphaeria bacterium | reverse complement strand
CGGCAAAAAAGCCGCGCCCCATGTGCTGAAAGCATGGGATTTCTGGAGTCGGGGAATGGATCATTATATCGCCTCCAACGAGGATCAATACGGTCCCTGGCGTGTCGGTGCTGCTTATCCCTTTATTTTTCAGCCCAATATTTCCCGTACCATGGCGCGCAAGGATATTGTGTTCCCCACAGCCAAACATGCTCACTTCGGCAGCAGTATCATCAAAACTTTTTACACCCCCTACGAAAATTCAGAGCAGACCCCCGGATTCCTGCGTTATCCCGCAGAACTGCGTTCTCTGCAGAAAATGCTGGATCTGTGGAACAAAGGTCTTGCCGCTGCAGCCAAGGCCGTGGAGTGTGCTGATCCTGCTAAAAAAGATGAGGCCCGCCGTTTGGAAGCTCTCGGACACTTTATCCGCAACAGCGTGATCACCACCATGAACATCAAAAAGTGGTGGCAGCTCAATATCGCCATGCAGGCAAGCTCAAGTGCGGAAGAAGCCGAGGCCCTGCTGGATAAGATCGAGGCATTGGCCCATGAGGAAATCAAAAATGCCGAAGATACCATACCTGTGGTGGAGTTCGACTCCCGTCTGGGGTGGGAACCCAGTATGGAATATGTCTGCGACAAATGGCATTTGGAGTGGAAGATCCGTCAGGTCAACAGCGCATTGATCGAGATCGCCGCTTACCGGCGCATGCTCAATCTGCACAAAAACTGAAAACTGATGTTTTCCGGCGCAGTTCGAAAGGACTGCGCCTTTTTTGTGCGAATGAACTTGAATAATTTATTTCTCAGTTGTATATTATGGGATCATGAAAATAAAATAAAGAGAATCGTAAATGTTGACCGCATTGTTATTGAAGTTGTTTGTGCCGGGACTCCGAAAAGGACTTACCCCTGATGTGCGTTTGCGCTGCGGAATGGTGAGTGGTGTTACGGGTATATTCTGCAATGTGTTTCTGGCGATAGTGAAATTTATATTGGCCGCTCTTTCCGGCAGTATTGCCATAGCTGCCGATGCGGTGAACAATCTCTCCGATGCCGGTTCCGGAGTTATCACCGTAGCCGGATTCCGGCTTTCCAGTCAGCCGCCTGATGCAGAACATCCCTTCGGACACGGACGGACTGAATATGTGGCCGGACTTGCGGTGGCCATGATCGTAGTAGGTTTGGGGATAACATTTCTTAAAGATTCGATAATGGCACTTTTTTCGCCGGGAAAAATGAAAGCGGATACATTGACTGTGGTCATTTTTACTTCCACGGTGCTGGTGAAGTGCTGGCTTTTTTTCTTTTACCGTAAAGTGGCAAAGATGATAAACTCCGATGCGGTCAAAGCGGCTGCTTATGACAGTCTGTGCGACTGTCTGGGTACAGTTATTGTCATCGGAGCCTTGATCGCCTCAAGGTATACTGCGCTGCCGCTTGACGGATGTGCCGGTATCGTTGTGGCATTGATGATATTGTGGGCAGGCGTCGGAGTACTTAAAGATACGGTCAGCAAACTTCTCGGAGAACCTCCGCCGGCTGAATTGGTGGAAAAATTGCGGCAGATTATTCTTTCTGCTCCGGGGATCGACGGGGTCCATGATATAATAATCCACAATTACGGTGAAAATATCTACTATGTGACCGCCCATGCGGAAATCGCCTGCGAAGGTGATCGTTTTTCGGCTCATGACATTCTTGAAAACGCTGAGGTCATGGTGGGCAGACAGTTGCCGGTGCATCTTTTGCTTCACGGAGATCCCTACAATAAAAGCACTCCTGAAATAATTCTCTGGCGCAGCAGAATGGAAAATACCGTTGCCGCGTTTGACAGTGAATTCAAACTTTATGATTTCCGGCTCTTGAAAAATGATAGCGGTCAAGTAACAGGATTGACTTTTCACCTGCTTATCCCTCACCGGTACGGAATGACGGAACAGGAAATAAATAATGCTCTGAAAGAAAGAATGTCTGTTTACACTCCGGATCTTTCTCTCAATATCACCTTTTTGAAAAGTTTTGTCTGAACTGCTGTAATATAAATTATTTTCACTATTCTTCAGAAAAGGGATGAAAAATGAAAGAACCCCGTGATTTTATTGTTGCCGGTATACACTCATTCCAGCAGAAACACCAGCTTCCGTGGAGTGATATTACCGTGGGGATCGCCGGTGATTTGATGAAAACTCTTGCAGCACAGAAGGTGCTTTACTCCAAGCCGCTGCCGGATTATGCATTGTTCATGCCGCAGGATATGGCTGATGCGGAAAGTATTCTTGCGGAATTTGCAGCCCTGGGATGTCCGGTCGACCGGGATGAAATTTCTTCAAAACCCGGAATTGTGCTGTGGCTGTATGTGTTTTCTCTCAAAGTTCCGGTAACCAAAGGTCCTTTCCCCGCTATTGAGGAACCGGCAGATTGGCATAATCCGCTGGTCAACCGCCGTAAACTTGAATCTGCGGCTCTGCCGGGAGAGATGACCCCGCTGGTGTTCAAAAACGAACGCTACCAACTTGAAAATGTCATGGCACACTTTCTTACTCCGGGGGCGGAGTCCGGCAGCCGT
>JAFVRT010000248.1 GCA_017504125.1 Lentisphaeria bacterium | reverse complement strand
GGAAATTTTTTTCAACAGTACTCATATTATATCTTTACGCAGTGAAAAATGATTTGTTTCAAAAGATTACCAGCGATAGTGGGCAAAAGCCTTGTTGGCCTGAGCCATCTTGAAGGTATCTTCCTTCTTCTTCACGGCGGAACCGGTATTGTCGAAGGCATCAAGAAGTTCTCCGGCAAGGGATTCAACCATGGATTTACCCTTGCGCCCGCGGGAATAGGTGGTGATCCAGCGCATGGCCAAAGCAACCTGACGATCGGGATCGACTTCGATCGGGACCTGATAGGTGGCACCGCCAACGCGGCGGCTCTTGACTTCAAGCGTAGGCTTGACATTTTCCAAAGCCTGAAGGAACACATCGATAGCGGGCATATCGGGCTTCTTGGACTGGATCAGATCAAGGGCACCGTAAACGATCCGCTGTGCGGTGGATTTCTTACCACGGCAGAGAATAGTATTGATCAACCGGCCGATCAGCGGGCTGTTGTATTTCACATCCGGGAGCTGCTCCCGCTTTCCAATTTTCCGTCTTCTCATAGTAAAATCAACTCCAAATATTAATTATATTATTTCTTCTTCTTGGCGGTTTCGGCACCGGGTTTCGGCCGTTTGGCACCGTATTTGGAACGGCCCTGATTACGCTTATCGACACCAAGACTGTCGAGAGCACCGCGGACAATGTGGTAACGCACACCGGGAAGGTCGCGAACACGACCGCCCTTGACCAGAACAACAGAGTGTTCCTGGAGGTTGTGGCCTTCACCGCCGATATAGGCGGTCACTTCCTGGCCATTGGTCAAGCGAACACGGGCGATTTTCCGCAAAGCTGAGTTCGGCTTTTTGGGGGTACGGGTGGTCACCTGCAGACAGACACCGCGACGCTGAGGGCAAGCACTCAACGCCTTGGACTTGCTTTTCTTTTCTTTTTCTTCGCGTCCGAAACGCACCAGCTGGTTAATAGTCGGCATGGTAAATTCCTGCTTTCCGGAGCTTTACAGCTCCAAATTGTTTATACTTTCTATATAAAATTTAGTTCAATTACACTTGCACGAGCATATAATATAACTCCGCAAGTGTAATTTTTCAACCCCTGATTTGGAAAAACTCAAAATTTTACCGTTCTTCCTCATCAGCGAATTCGTCATCGACGATATCATCGAAGTCATCAAAATCATCTTCGATGCCGAATTCATGTGCTTCATCGGGCAGCATGTATTCGTCGTCCTCATCGGCGGCACTGTCGCGCCACTTGGAGTGGACTTCGTCGATCGAACTTTCCGGCGCATCCTGCTGTTCAGGCAATTCAGGTTCGATTTCTTCTCCGAGATACTTCAGCCGGATAGACTGCAGATGTTCGGTACCAGTACCCGCCGGGATCAGGTGTCCGGTGATCACGTTTTCCTTGAATCCGGCCAGCTTGTCTTCTTTGCCGACAGTAGCTGCCTCGGTAAGGATACGGGTAGTGTCCTGGAAACTTGCTGCAGAAATGAAGCTCTCGGTTTCCAATGCCGCCTTGGTGATACCCAGCAGGACAGGCTCGGCTACGGCGGGCTGTTTTCCACTGTCGATCAACTGACGGTTAATACGTTCAAATTCGCTGCGGTCAAGCTGCTCTCCGACCAGGAAACCGGTGGCTCCGGGATCAGATATCTTGACCTTCTGCATCATCTGACGGATGATGATTTCCACATGTTTATCATTGATTTCCACACCCTGTGTACGGTACACGAGCTGGATTTCATTGACCAGATGCCGCTGCAGATCACTGATGCCGCTCACTTCCAGAAGTTTCTGAGGCACGATCGAACCGACGGTAAGTTTCTGTCCTTTGCGGACACGGTCGCCGCGGCTGACCATGAGATGCTTGTGGAGCGGAATGTTGTTATGTTCGTCGCGACGCTGGGAAGTGGGATCCACAATGACCAGCTGACGCTTGTTGCGGGTAACTTTGTCCACTTCGACGATACCGTCGATCTGAGCAAGTTCTGCGACTTCCTTGGGCTGACGGGCTTCGAAAAGCTCGGCAATACGGGGAAGACCTCCGGTGATGTCTTTGTTTTTGGCGGACTGACGGGGCACACGGGCAACCACAGAACCGGGGATAACCTTGTCGCCGCGTTTGACCATGAGCACAGCACCGGGAGGCAGCGGATAGTTGTTCAGCAGATTGCCTTCGGCGTCGTTGATGACCACCTGCGGGTTCAAGTCTTCACGGTGTTCCATAACGGTCCCCTGATCGACAGCACCTTCGGCATTTTTCTGATTCTTTTCTTTCTGCTTGTTCTTTTCCAGAGTGACTCCATCGATCAAGTCGTTGAGTGTAACAAAACCGGACTGTTCACTGACGATCGGAATATGGTCAGCATCCCAGCTGACGAACACATCTTCAGCCTTGATAGTTTCACCGTCCTGCATCTGGAGGATCGAACCGGGTTCCAGTTCATAGCGTTCAAGCTCAGCCTCACGGATGGCATCGGTGCGGAAGTCATAATCTGCCTTCATGGGCATTCCGAGAGCTTCGGAAGTCTTGCGGGCATCTTCGCGCCACTCTTTTTCTTTCCGGTCAGCAACTTCAGGATTGTAGATGATTGCACTTCCGTTTTTATTCACGACCACGACTTCGCCTTTGATGTTGGTAACGGTACGGACATTTTCGTAACGCAGCACACCGTCAAAACGGGAAGCGATCTGGGGTTTACGGTAAGCACTCTTTGCGGTACCGCCGATGTGGAAGGTACGCATGGTAAGCTGAGTACCGGGTTCACCGATCGACTGGGCCGCAATGATTCCGAGGGCATCACCTTCAATAGCCAGACGGTCGCTGGCAAGATTGCGGCCGTAGCACTTGATACAGACACCATGAAGTGTTTCGCAAGTCAGAGCGGAACGAATGAAAACTTCCTGGATCTTGCGGGCATCGATAACATCGCAGACAGCAGGAGTGAACTCCTCGCCGGCGCGGATGATGAACTGAGAAGGATTCAGCGGATCCTGCAGATCGCGGCCGCAGAAACGGCCGATGATACGGTCGCGCAAAGGCATGATGACCTCGTCCCCTTCGGTAATGGCACGGGTCCATACGCCGTTGGTGGTGCCGCAGTCTTCTTCGCGGCAGATGATATCCTGTGCCACATCGACCAGACGGCGGGTCATATAACCTGAGTCTGCGGTTTTGAGAGCGGTATCAGCCAAACCTTTACGGGCACCGTGTGTGGAAATAAAGTATTCCATCACCGACAGACCTTCACGGAAGTTGGAGATAATGGGCCGTTCGATAATATCGCCGGAAGGTTTCGCCATCAGACCGCGCATACCGGCCAGCTGACGGATCTGATCTTTACTTCCTCGCGCTCCGGAATCCCACATGGCGAAGACCGGGTTGAGTTCTTTCTGACGGCTGGAAGTTTCCAGACGGGTAAAGAGTTCTGCTGC
>JAFVRT010000020.1 GCA_017504125.1 Lentisphaeria bacterium | reverse complement strand
TATTGTAATCCATACAATTTTTTTATTTGTATTGAATATACCTCCATACTATATTAAAGTCAAACCGATAAATCAAAAAAAGGAGAAAAAAATGAAAAACGAACAATACGAATTGAATTGCAATCTTGCTCAAATGCTCAAAGGCGGAGTGATCATGGATGTAACCACTCCCGAACAGGCCAAAATCGCCGAAGATGCCGGTGCCTGTGCAGTCATGGCACTTGAGCGTATTCCGGCCGATATCCGCGCTGCCGGTGGAGTTTCCCGCATGAGTGATCCCGGAATGATCAAAGGCATCCAGGAAGCGGTTTCCATTCCAGTCATGGCAAAGTGCCGTATCGGACACATCGCAGAAGCCCGGATCCTTGAAGCCATTGAAATCGATTACATCGACGAAAGCGAAGTTCTGAGTCCTGCTGATGACATCTATCATGTAGACAAAAGAGCTTTCAAGGTTCCCTTTGTCTGCGGAGCCAGAGATCTCGGAGAAGCATTGCGCCGTATCAATGAAGGTGCAGCTATGATCCGTACCAAAGGCGAACCCGGAACCGGAGATGTTATCCAGGCCGTCCGTCACATGCGCAAGATGATGCAGGAGATCCGCAGAGTTACCAATATGGCTGAAGATGAACTTTATGAAGCCGCCAAGCAGCTGCAGGTACCTTTCGATCTGCTGCAGTATGTTCATAAAAACGGAAAGCTCCCGGTCGTGAATTTTGCTGCCGGCGGTGTGGCAACTCCGGCTGATGCAGCATTGATGATGCTTCTCGGAGCTGAAGGTGTCTTTGTGGGTTCCGGTATCTTCAAGTCCGGAGATCCTGCCAAGCGGGCGGCCGCGATCGTCAAGGCTGTAACCAATTATCAGGATTTCGGCATGATCGCGGAACTTTCCTGCGGACTCGGCGAAGCCATGGTCGGTATCAATCCCGATGAAATCAAGATCATCATGGAAGAACGGGGTATCTGATGCGGATAGCAGTTCTTGCCTTGCAAGGCGATTTTGCAGAACACGAAGCGATTTTTCACCGGCTGCATATTGAAACGCTCCAGCTGCGGCAGAAACAGGATCTCGCCCTGAAGTTCGATGCTCTTGTGCTGCCGGGCGGCGAAAGTACCGTTCAGGGCAAACTGCTCCGGGAACTGGACATGTTTGACGAGATCCGTTCCCGGATCCGGAATGGTCTGCCGGTCATGGCGACCTGTGCCGGAACCATATTGCTCGCGCAGCAGCTGCTGGACAATCCGACAGTCCACCTCGGAACTCTCGGCATCTCAGTACGGCGCAACGCCTACGGCAGACAGTTGAGCAGTTTTTATACGGTTGGAAAATTTGCCGGGATCAAAGATGTTCCCATGAGTTTTATAAGGGCTCCGCAAATCGAATTCTGTACTCCGGGAGTGGAAGTTCTTTCTGAACATAACGGCAGAATAACCGCTGTCCGGCAGGGGAAACAATTGGCTATGACCTTCCACCCTGAATTGGGGACCGACTGCCGTATTGCTGAATATTTCCTTTCAGAAATGTTCTGATGAGGCTTCAAAAATCCACCTGTGACTGAACTCCGGTAAGGAGTTCAGTCACAATTGCTTTCTTCACCATATTTTTATTCAGCGGCATATTTTCCGGAGCCGTGGACTGCCGCCGGATAATACGGAGTCTTTTTACCTGAAATCTCAAAGATATCCACTCTGAAAATATGATCGCTGAATTTACGGCTTTCCGCAATAAAAAATAATGTCAAGAGGAAAAATTTTTTTTAAGAAGGAGGCAAAAAAATATTGTAATTTATTCCGGTCAGATGTATTTTATAACATCATATTCAATCAAGGAGTCTGTCTTATGGATATCAAACAAGATTTCACTTTCGATCCTCCCTGCGTAACAAATTTTGAAGATCTGCTGCAGGTCAAACCGCCCGAACAACCTGCCGGATTCCGGAAATTCTGGCAGGATACTTACAACCTTGTTATGGATGCTCCGCTGAAATACAGGATCGAAACAGAACTGTGGTCGCCGGTTCCGGAAGAAAAAATATTCAGAGTAAGAGCCGTAAATTGGGACGGAGTAGAATTCAGTATGTGGATAACCCGTCCGGCAGACTCCAAAGGCGGCATACTTTCCGGACAGGGGTACGGACACCCGCTCACTCCTGATGACGATTATTACACCTATTTGCTCAAGCAGGCAAGTGACGACGAAGCCGAAGAAAATCTGACAACTCACCGCCTCACCCGCTGTCTGCCTATGATCCGGGGACTGGGATTATCGCAATGCAAAGATATTCCATGGCAGACGGCATATCATGCAATGCACGGAATCGGCTCCAAAGAAACCTATATCCTGCGCGGAGCTGTCGCCGACGAATGGATGGCGGTACGGATCCTGCTCGACATGTTCCCGGATTGTGCGGACAACCTGAATTACTCCGGAGGCAGCATGGGCGGCGGTATGGGGGCACTTCTTCTGGCTTGCGACAACCGCTTCAAAGCGGCATTTCTCCATGTTCCGGCTTTCGGAGAATTCCACTATTTTATGACAAGAGAAGATATCCGCAAAAAATATTTTGCTGAACATCCTGAAGTTTACGGAGTATTGCGTTATTTCAATGCTGCTCACGCGGCAAAATACATCAGGATCCCGGTATGCTGTACTCCGGCACTTTCTGATCCTACCGTGGCACCTTACGGACAATTTGCTATTGTGAACGCCATCCCGGAACAATACAAAACCGTATTTATCCGGGAAACCGGACATTCAAAAGAAACTGCCAAAGACAAAGAAGCCGAAAGACAGCTCCGGATCTGGATCAAGAAAAACTTCTGATGCGCAAGTCAGTTTTTGTATAAAATTCAAGTACGGAGCCGGTAAAAATTGTTACCGGCTCCGTCAGAAACCGCAGTTTTTATATTTCACATGCCTTTGGCATCGATTTTTTTCATCTGTTCAACACAGAGATAGAGGGCTCTCGGCAAGTGGAAAAAAGTTTTCCATTTGCCGCCCTTGAGCAGATGTGTCGGTTCTCCGGCCCGGTTCAAATAAGCGTACCATTCAGGAAATTCCGGATCGCGGAAATGACTCCATGCGTATTCATCAATTTCTTTGAACCGGTCAAGAAAATATTGTTCTGAAGTCAGACGGTAAGCATAAAGTGCCGCGATCATAGCTTCGCAATGCGGCCACCAGAGTTTCATATCCCATTGCAGTTCAAGGTGTGGTTTGCCAAGTACATCCATGAAATAGAAAAGTCCGCCGTGCTTGCGATCAGTTCCGAACTCAAAAAGTCCTTTGATGATGTCGGCACATTTTTCGATCAGTTCATGATTATTTTTGCGTTCGGCATATTGGAGCATGAACCACATGGACTCCAAACCATGTCCCGGATTGATGAAGCGTCCTTCACATGAGTCAAGATCAAAAGTTCCATCTGCATTGATATTTTCAAAAAGCACCCGTTTTTCCGGGTTCCAGAAACGGCCGACCACAGTTTTTACCGCTTCATCAGCCTGAACTTCATATTCGTCGCTTCCCAGCATTTCTTTCATGACCGCAGCCAGATTGGCAAGGATCATAAAGTGTGCAAGAGCCAATCTCGGCTGACGCCCTTCAAGGCCCTTTTCCCACCGTCCTTTCGGAGAATCCATACGGCGGATATAACTTTGCATGGCAGAATCCGCTTCATGCTTGTAACGCTCCTCACCAGTCGCCCGGTAAAGTGCCGCCGCTCCCATTGCCGCAAAACAATCAGAAAAAATATTATACGGAGCAACTGACGGCACACCTTTCCGGTTGAGGGCAAAGTAATAAGTCCCGTCCGGAGATTTTCCATACTTTGTAAGGAACTCAAACCCCTGTTCGGCAATGGGCAAAAAACTTTCCTTGCGGTAAGGAGTCATATAAAACATGGCAAACATATAGACTATACGCCACTGCATCCACATATATTTTTCGCTGTCATATACTGAACCGTCCCGGTCAAGACAAGTGAAATATCCGCCATATTCCTTATCCTGGCAATGTTCTTCCCAAAAAGGGATCACTTTCCGGGTAAGTTCATCTTCATAACGCTGAATATATTTTTCAAACATTTTAATCACTTTTCTTATTTGTTTTCTTTAGTGGTAATTTCAAAAATCATTTGAAATCACCTCCATATTATAAATTAAAAATATATTGTCACAAAGGATCTTCATGTTCCAGTTTTTCCAGTCTTTCCTGACATCCGTCAAGGAAATCTGTCCACGCATCCGGATCAACAAAAGCATATTTATCACCGGCAAAAAGTCTTTCACAGCGTTCAAAAGTATTGTTGTGCACCACATGATTGCCGATAAAAACCTCCACCTTTTCCTGACGGCACCGTGAAATACTTTGTCCGAAGGAACCGCGCCATGCCGCCGGATCAAGATCATATTTCTTCATATAAGCGGCTTTCATGGAGTTGATACCGGCCCCTCCCATGGTTCCGGCACGGTAAACTTGTCCATCCGATTCAATGTCCCAGAAAAAGGAAAACACACCTGGAGTATGCCCCGGAGTTGCCACACAATCGATCACAGTATTTCCCAATTCGATCTTATCCCCGTCTTTCAGCAGATGATCGGGCTCGAAAAAACCGTGGAATGACATATTGTACTCCGGCCCCCAGGTAAGTTCCGGACGGGTTCCGTTGACCATTTCGAGATCACCTTCACCGATAAAGGTCTTTGCGCCGGTAAGTTCCACCAACGCCCTGGTTGCTGCGGCATG
>JAFVRT010000247.1 GCA_017504125.1 Lentisphaeria bacterium | reverse complement strand
TTACAGAACCGTCTTCACGAACCAGTTTGATCCAGCGGATTTCAGGATCAGTCTGGTCTTTTTCGCGGTTGGCACGGTTGTAGCCGATCTTGGAAGGCAGTATGGCACGGCCGCCGAAAGCCTTGATTTCTTCTTCCGAAGCAATGGCTTTGCGGACAGTTTCGAGAACGGTAGCACGCCAGTGATCAAGATATTCCTGATTCATTTCACCCCAGCCGATGCCGAAACTCATAGCGGGACCGGAGTGGGTGTGGGTTCCGACGAACATGATCCCCTTGGGGAGGATCCCGTGTTCAATGGAAATTTTTGCGCGCAGGATTCGTGCATCAAGATCATCTGTTACCACCGCATCTGTGGTGACCACAACATTGCGGCGATTGCCGTCATTAATGGTCATTACACGGCAAAACAGAGGATCGCGTGTGCCGATATTACGACGGCCGCGGAAGGGACCGTAGCCATATAATTCTGCAAACAACGGTACAGTTAACTGACTTTCAGCAACACCAACTTTCATGATCGATTCTTCCTTAGTTTCTTTTTTTGAACCGCATACAGTACAGAAAATGTGTTTCCAACCTATGTTTTAGAAAATATAGCATCATTATTTTAAAATTTCAAGAGAAAAAAATACCTGCAAAAAATATATTGTCTAAACAATAGATCTTTTTTTCGCAAAGTCATTGGTTTTGTCGTTGTAAAATCGGTGTTTTTGTGCTAATTTATAGAATTGACACAACTTGATTTTATGAAAGGTATATTTTTTATGGCAGAGAAAATACAGCGCGGATTCAACGGCAGACAACTTATCATCTGGAGTGCAGCCCTTGTGCTGGGCGGGGTACTGGGAACTCTGGGAATAAACTGGCTCAATGATTTTTTCAATTTTTTGGCTTCGGCATATACCAGATTATTCAAATATGTGGCAGTTCCAACCATTGCATTGACGGTTATGACCACACTTGCTCTTTTGGGAGCTAAGAAAAATACCGGAAAAATCTTCCTTTATACGATCGTTTACACCTTGCTGACCACTATTGCCGCCGCTCTGGTCGGGGCTGGATTGTACAAACTCATCGCTCCCGGAAATCTTCCCGGAGAACTGATAAAAAAAGGAGCTTCGGCGGTTCCGTCATCGCTGGGAGGCGTTTCCTATTATGGGCATATACTTTCGGTCATACCCGATAATATCCTTACTCCTTTTTCTTCCGGCAATGTATTGAGTATCCTTATCGTTGCCGCTGCATCAGGATTGACTATTGCATATCTGAAAGATTCGGAAAATATCCAAATACTTCTCAAGGGGATACTTGGATTGCAGGAGCTGCTTTTTGCGTTTATCCGGGCATTGGTTTGGACTCTGCCCCTTGGAATCGTTGCATTTTCTGCCCAGTTGACGGCTCAGATATCAGCCGGTATGGCATTTGAATCATTGGGCAAATATGTGGCGGTGGTATTGGGAGGTAATCTGCTGCAGTTTTTTGTGGTGCTGCCGCTCTTTCTGCTGTTCCGCAAGCTGAATCCGCTCAAGATATTCAAAAATATGCTGCCTGCGGTGCTTATGGCACTTTTTACCAAAAGTTCCGCCGCAACTCTGCCGGTAACTGTGGATTCTGCTGAAAATAATATGAAAGCCAAACCGCAGGTTGCCCGCTTTGTCTTGCCTGTGTGCTGTACCGTGAATATGAACGGTTGCGCCGCCTTTATTCTGGTGACTTCCCTTTTTGTGATGCAGAATGGCGGAGTCGTGCTGACTCCTTCAGTGATATTGATATGGGTGTTTATCGCTGTTATTTCTGCGATCGGTAACGCCGGAGTTCCTATGGGATGTTATTTTCTCACTCTGTCGCTGATGTCCGGGAACGGCAATCCTGTGTGG
>JAFVRT010000246.1 GCA_017504125.1 Lentisphaeria bacterium | reverse complement strand
GTTATGATACCGATGAACCCTTCAAATGCAGCCGGGAACACCCGCTGACGGACTCCGGGAGCAAGGAATCCTGCCCAATCCTTGTGGCAGTGCCCGCTGAAAACCGCTTTTACAGGGCCGTTGGGAGTACGGATGATGTTGACATATTCATCCATGGGTTTGTAAAGTTTCATGGCTCCGTCCCAGACATGTCTTTTTTTGTTCATCCAGAGGAGGGCGGAGCCTTGGGGGCCGGGATATATGGGGACATGCATCAGCAGAATGACCGGTTTCCCTTTGGCGCAGATCTTTTTGAACTGTTCCAGATATTTTTTCTGTATGCGCCTGACGGAGTAGTCCAGACCGGCGATGATAAGGTCGTCGAACTCCTTTTCCGGGAATCCCGGATGTCCGTCTATGGCTTTTGAAATGGCGTACTGTTCTTTCATATCCTTGCTTGCCAGATGCCACGGTGTGATGTCGTGATCCTCGCGCAAAAAGATAAAAGGCACTTTCAGTTCCTTGAATCCCTGCTGCAGCAGTTTCAGATTCGCCTTGCTCCCCATGTCGCAGATGTCGCCGCCGAAAAACACCATGTCTGCACCGGAGTTGTTCAGCAGTTCCGGCAATGCTTTCCACAGAAAAGCGGGATTTTTCTTTGTAACGGGATTGTTGAAGCGTATATCCCGGCGGTAGATCATTGCCTGTCTGGATCTGCCTTCGGCGACTTCGGAAACATCGTTGTCGATGACATGAAGATCCGAGATCCAGATAAAGGAATATGAGCGTTTCAAACCCTTTACCGCGATCTTTTCCTGAAGCAGTTTCAAACCGTATTTTTTTACCGCTTCGGGTGAGATCCTGACTTCCCCGCCCGTGAGGGAGGGGAAACAGATCATCGCCGCCGCAGCAAGGCATATCAAGCGAAGTGAAAATTTCATTTTTTCTTTCCCTTTGCCGCAGGAATGAGGCCGATTTCTTTTATGGACTCAGTAATGGCGTGCCATGCCATCTTGGGCTGACGGTATTCGTTGAGGATACCCTTGTCGTTGAGGCCTTTGACCCGGCCGCCGTTGAGATAGCTTTTGGCATCGCAGAAGTGCCAGAACGCAAGTCCGCAGTAACGGGGATCGCGCAGGATCACATTGCATACTTCAGTTACCAGTTCCGCCTGATATTCTTCGCTCCAGCGCAGACGGTGGGGATCGCGGTGTCCGTAAATGGCGGAAGCACCGGTTTCACTTATCATGTAGGGCTTGTCGGCCGGGACAGCTTTTTCCAGAGCCTCAAAACGGGGCCGTATGCGGTGGATGCTGTGGACTTCTTCGAAACTGATATCACCCCAGCCGGGATAAGGATTCATGGCCACGATATCCACGATATCCATACAGATATCTTTTTCGTAACGGTTTGACGCGTAGGTAACAAGGCGGGTAGCGTCGTTTGCCTTGTAGGTGTCATAGACCTTTTGGATTATCTTGCGGCAGCGTTTGTCTTCGCTCAAAGTTTCATTCATGAAGCCCCAGATGATGATACAGGGGTGATTGTAGTGGGTCTGTGAAAGTTTCCTTGCCTGATCTTTCTGCTTGAAAAGGAATTCAGGTTTGAAAAGCTCCGCATCACGCACATCCCAACCCAGAGTTTCCTCCCAGATGAGGATACCCAGTTTGTCGCACAGATCGAGGAAACTTTCACGCTGAGGATAATGGCTGCCGCGGATGAAGTTGCTGCCCTGATCTTTGAGCATCTGCAGATCGGCGGCCTGCAGCGAACCCGGAATTGCCGCGCCGAACTCCGGATGACTGTCGTGGCGGTTGTAGCCCATGAGGCGCAGTTCCCTGCCGTTGAGGAGCAGTTTCACACCTTTGGTTTCAATGGTGCGGAGTCCGATATTGCATGAGTGTTCAAAATCGCCCAGTACGACCCGCAGCCGGTGAAGATTGGGGGCTTCAGGCGACCAGAGTTTGAAATCGGGAACATTGAATTCGTAAACATTGTTTTTACCGGCAAATTCACCTTTAAGCACCTCCTTGCCGTCGATCTCAAAGACGATGGGACGGGCCTTGCGGAAAAATTTGTTCACAGTAACATCGGCACTCACTCTGCCGGTTTTGTAATCAAGAGTGGTTACTTTGAGCAGGTCGATGCAGTAGCCGGGGAGTTCCTCCACCTTGACGCTGCCGAAAATACCGCCGTAGGCGTAGAAGTCGTAGTAGGGGAAATAGATCTTGTTGAAGTGGTTGCAGATCACGATGACCAGTTCGTGTTCGCCCTTTTCGCCCGCATCAAAGGTGAATTTTTCGGGCATATAGGCGTAAGGACATGCCCCGATGAATCTGCCGTCCCAGAAAACTTTGCCCTCCACACCGACTCCGTCGATCGAAAGACGGATCAGACCGCCGGTACGGACGAAGGTACGGTAGTAACCGACACCCCGTTTCCCGAAATACGGGGCGGCAACATCAAAACATCCGGGAACTGAAAGGGAACTTTCCCAGGTGAGCTCAGGCAGAGTTTCAGGGATCGCGGCTGCCTGGGCATCAAAGGTGAAATCCCAGGCTCCGTCAAGATTAAGAATATTCATGATAAAAACATCTCCTTGTTTTAATATTGTGTAAGGATCCTTGCCACGGCAAAGAAGGGGTTGTGTCCCACATACTGACTGCAGGGCATCAGCCACGGGGAAGATTTGCGGCCCATGCTGCGGGGAGATTGGCCGAAAGGATGATAAAACTCCCAGATCGCCATAGTTCTTTTGGCGTAAATTTCGCCGTAGTGCATGACTCTTTCTGCTATTTTCACGGCGGCATCCTGCCGGCCATACTTCAGACAGCCCAGAAGTATCATGAGTGTCGCCGAAGTGAAGGCTCCGCCGCGCCACATCCGCAGTTCAAAGCATGGTTCGTCGACCGCCACATACGGCAGGGGGTGTTCGGTGAAAAAACGCGACGGATCCAGCAGACTTCCGTCGATTATGCGGTCAGCCTGTTCTTTGGAGGCTATGCCGAAAACAAAGGGCCAGAGAGCGTTGAGAGTACGGAATTTGATCCCGTGTTCCAGCAGATAGGCATCGTGGAAGAATCCGGTTTCATCAGAGAAGAATTTTTCTCTCAGCAGTACGCCCAGTTCATCCCGTTTGGCGGCATAGCCCTTATCACCTTTGCCCAGAGCAGTTCCCCAACGGGCGGCGGCATCATAAAGCAGCCAGAGGTGGCTCGTCGCATCGCAGCAGGGGAATTTGCCGCGCTCCTGAAAGAGTTCGCAGCGGGGACTTTCATCTACGCCGCTTTCCCAGGTTTTCGGTTCCAGGGTGTCGGTGTAAAAGAAGCCGAAACCGTCGGCTTTACGGTTGGCTTCGTACCAGCTGATCTGACGGCACAGGGGTTCGTAACAGAGTTCGATGGCTTTGTTTGTGCCGGTAACTCTTGTGTATTCATCGGCAGCCATGGGCCAGACCGCCGGGAAGGTGGAGTACCAGTAGGGTTCCGGACTTTCAAGCGGGCCGTTGCGGAAGAATATCGCTCCGGGGAGCGAACCGTCGGGCTGCTGGAAGAAAAGCATGTTTTCCAATTGCTGCAGAGTGTGTTCCGGCATCACCGGACAGAAGTCCAGCAGACAGTATATCAGATCCCAATGGCTGAACGCAGGCGAAAAATAATATCCGGGCCCCAATGTTTCCAGCGGGTATGGAGCTTTGCAGCCCGGAACCCGGTAGAGGGAGCTTTCGTGAAGCAGCGCAAGGGCACGCAGCAGATTGCGCCATGGCGCGAACTCCGGTTGTTCCGCTTCCGCCAGCAACGGAGCAAATGTGATACTCATAAAAAACAGCACCTTATGTTTTGGCTTCAAGCCGGGGATTTGAAAATCCGGTGAAAAACTGTGAATTTTTACTGTTCTTGAGGAATATACACGAAAAATACCGTTTTTGCAATAGCAAAAATCTTTAAAATTGTAATATTGTTATTAGATTTTGAAACATCTTACTTTGTTTCAAGCGGATTCTTAAATTATCACCGGGGTGTTTTTCTTATTTTTTACCGGGAATTTGAACTCAATTGCTTCGGATCTTATACGCATTTGCATAAAATCATATCTTTTGAAATTGCGCGGTGCATATTCTACTGCCAGTTTGTCGCCGGAACGGAGTTTTTCTTCCGGGATCCAGCAGGTCACATTGAGCATGGTTCCCTCGCCGGGGTGCAGAGTTACGATACGGAAATTTTCGACCGGCAGAATCAGCGGAAAGGCATTTTCACCGGTTCCGGGTTTGAAACTCATCAGATTGTGGCTCAGACGGAGCACAAAAAGATTTTTTCCCGGTTCCGCATCGAAGCGGATGTGATTGAATCCGGTGGCAAGTCTTGTGATATTGCTGCCCTTATTCTGGAGTGCAATTATAAAACGGTAGCCGAGTTCCGGAATTTTTTCCATGGTGATCACTCCGCTGTTTCCCGGTGAAGTGCGGCGGTTCACGATCCTTTTTCCCAGATACTGCAGAGTGGGTTTGTGGAGCATTATTTCCGAGCCGCCGAGAAACAGCGGTATAAAAAACAAAACAGGTATTGCAAATAACACTTTCATTTTTGTAATTTTCATATTTGTTTCAAAATTCAAACTTCAATACCGCAACGCCGCGTTCATCGACATCGCTCCAGTCGTGATCTTTGACGGCTGCGCCGTGCCACATTTCAAAAGGTATGATCCGTTTGGTGCGCAGATCGGTGATCCGCTTCGGTTCATGGCCCGATGTTTCAAAGAAAGCGTAACTGCCGGAGGGTTTTTCTGTGACCAGCGCGTAAAAGATGTTTGACTCCTGCAGCGGAGTGGTTACAGAATAAAATCCGGAACTTTCAAGCACCTGAAAAAATCCCGGTGAAAAAAATGTTCCGGCAGGGCCGCGTGTACCGTATACAGCCTCGCCGCCCCATTTGAGAAACTCTGAAATCGCTTCCAGAGAAGGACGGAGTTCCGGAGGAACACGGCCGTCGATCATGGGACCGATGCCGGGGGCGAAGTTCCACATGCCCTGCTGCCCCAGCGAAGTTATCATCTGGCGCAGCAGAAAAAAACGGTCATCAAGGTACTCCTGTTTTACTGTTCCGGGGCCCTGATACCACCAA
Organism: Lentisphaeria bacterium; assembly: GCA_017504125.1. Classification (GTDB taxonomy): domain Bacteria; phylum Verrucomicrobiota; class Lentisphaeria; order Victivallales; family Victivallaceae; genus UBA1784. Next base: position 37,402 of record JAFVRT010000246.1, on the reverse strand, counting down.
TTGTTGGGTGCGGGGATATCTTCGTTGAGATTCTTGGGGGGCAAGGCTTTGCGCCATGGGTTCTCTTTGCGGAACGTTCCGGCCCGGTTGTATGGCGGATCGGGTTTTTCGCCGCAGAATTCGGTGGTTCCCATATCCTGTTCGGTGATGCTGAATTCATCACGGCTGTTGACGGTGATGACCGCATCAGGGAAGCGTTTGCGTATTTCTCCCGGCAGTTTGCTGAAGTGTCCGGGAGCATCACCGTCCAGCCAGAAACCTGCTATCAGATCGCCGTAGCGTTCTTTCAGTTCGTCTGTCACCCGGACCGAAAGTTCAAAAAACTCCTCGCAGCCGTCCGGAGTTATTTCCGGAGCAACTGCCCCCAGAGTTTCCGCCGCATCGTGATTGTGGCAGTCGCCGGGATAGTAAAGCATGGGGTAAAGTCCGGCTGCCCGTGCTGCTCTGAGATATGCCCCGATGTAATCCAGAGTAGTCTTTCTTCTGAACTCCGGCTGTTTTGTGGGATAGAGCATCATCAGACCGCCGCAGGTATGGATCAGGGTAAGTATCATATATCCGGCTCCCATATCCAGAGCGTTCTGAACGAGATTTTTGGCCACTGCTTCCGGATCAGGGGCGGCAGCTTCAAATTCTTCCGGTGATTTGTATGTCAGAGCCTTACATGAACTTGGGTCGGCAACTGCCTTGCCGCCGCCGGTGAAAAGGCCGTAATGATAAAAGATGCCCAGCCGGGAAGGGAGATACCACTTCATCAGCCGGTCGATACGGTTTTGTACTGTGCGTGCGATCGTCATGGTTTTTCCTTTCTTTTGATAAAAGCGTCGGCCAGACCTGCCAGATTGGCTCCGGTCAGACGGAGATTCTGAAAAGTGTTTTTTATGGCTTCGTCAAGAGATATCGCGCCGTTGGAAATGGAAAATACTCCGCAAAAAACTTTTTCCAGAGCTGCATAATTTCCCTTCACCGCTCCGGAGCAAAGTACTGCCGGGACTCCGTATCCCGCCGCAGTTTCAGCGATCACAGCCGGGAGTTTTCCGCAAACGGTCTGTTCGTCGGAGCATCCCTCGCCGGTGATGAGCAGATCGGCGTTCCGGAGAGCTTCTGCCGCTCCGGAGTTGCGGATCACCACTTCCGCACCCGAAGTTATTTCCGCTTTCAGCACCTGACGCAGCATGAAACCCACTCCGCCTGCCGCACCGTTTCCGGGGGACTCCGGTGAACCGCCGCAAAGATCCGACCAATGTTTGAGGTTGGATTCCAGGATCTTCACCATTTCAGGCGTTGCGCCTTTCTGAGGAGCGAAAACCGCCGCCGCGCCATCGGGACCCAGCAGCGGATTGGTAACATCGCATGCAACTTGTATGCAGGAACTGAAAATTCTTGAGTCGAGGGCAGAAAGATCCGCTTTGGCGATACGGTTCAGATCGCCGCCGCCGATACCGGGCGCAAGTTCAGCTCCGTTACTGTCAAAAAAGCGTGCGCCGAGAGATTGGAGCATGCCCGCTCCGCCGTCCACGGTGGCAGAACCTCCGATGCCCAGCAGAAATTTGCGGCATCCGCGTTCAAGAAGGAATTTCATCACTTCGCCGCTGCCGTAGGTGGTGGCTTTCAGGGGATCGAGTTCACCTTTCTGCAGCAGTTCGATACCGGAGGCTGCGGCAAGTTCCATGATGCCGGTCAGACCGTCACCGGAGATCCCGCACCGGACGGAAATTTCACGCATCAGCGGATCGTGCGCCGGAAGAGCAAAAAATTCCCCCCCTGTGGAGTTGACCAATGCTTCACATGTTCCTTCCCCGCCGTCGGCCAGCGGAAAAAGCAATACTTCGTCATCTTTGCGGCGGGAACGCCAGCCGCTCAGCAAGGCTTCGCAGACCTGCGGGGAGCGCAATGCCCCTTTGAAAGAGTCCGGAGCGATTATTATTTTCATAGAAGATCCTCCTGCTTTTATTACTCACTCTGAATACTAATTTAACACCAAACATTGATGATTTCAAGACATTTATTTGAAAAATGCGTAAAGGTGGTGTATATTATGCAAATGCATCTATTGGTAAAACAACAGGAGATTCAAGAATGTACAATGCTTCAGACCTCAGAAAAGGCCTCAAGATCGAAATTGACGGCGCACCGTGGGTAATCACCGAATTCGATTTCTGCAAACCCGGTAAGGGAACTGCTCTCTACCGCTGCAAACTGAAAAACATGATCTCCGGAGCCGGTATGGAAAAAACCTACCGTCCCACCGATAAGATCGAAAAACCCGATCTCGAAGAACGGGAAATGATCTACGGATATTATGACGGCAATCAGTATGTTTTCAGTGATCCCAATACCTACGAAGAATTCCCCGTTTCCGAGGAAACTCTGGGCGACAGCAAATATTTCCTCATCGAGGAAAGTGTCTGCAACTTCGTGCTTTTCAACGGCGAACCCATTGAGATCACTTTGCCCACCTTTATCGAAAAGGAAATCACCGAAACTGAACCCGGTGCCCGCGGCGATACCGCCACCAATGTCATGAAACCGGCCAAGATCGACAACGGTTTTGAGATCCAGGTTCCTCTTTTTATCAATCAGGGCGATATCGTCAAGATCGATACCCGTACCGGTACCTACGCTGAACGGGTCAGCAAAGCCTGATAAATGGAAAAAATTTCTGTTCTCGCGCAAAGGTCGGAGTTTCTCCGCGCCTTGCGCGAGTTTTTTTACCGTGCGGACTTTATCGAGGTGGAAACACCGGTAAAGATCCATGCTCCTGCTCCTGAGGAATATATCGAATCAGTCCGTTCCGAGGGGGATTTTTTGCGTACTTCTCCGGAGCTTGCCATGAAGGTGCTGCTTTCGGAAGGCTGTCAGCGGATATTCCAGATCGGCAGTTGTTTCCGGGCCAATGAACATGGCAGAAGACATCTGGAGGAGTTCACTATGCTGGAGTTTTACGCTGCCGGATGGGATTACCGCCAACTGGCGGAGTTCACCGCAGAAATGCTCAACTTTGCCGCCGGTACAAATCCGTTTTTTTCCGGACACGAATTTATTACTGTAGATGATGCGTTCCGCAAATATGCCGGAGTTTCCGCTTTTGAAGCCGATGCCGATGATTTCTTTGATGAACTCATGGTAACTCGCGTTGAGCCGAATCTGGGACGGGAAAAATTGACATTTCTCATGGATTATCCCGCCAGCCGGGCATCACTTTCCCGTATTTCTCCCGCCGACAGCAGGGTGGCGGAACGGTGGGAACTCTACCGGAACGGTCTTGAGCTTGCCAACGCTTTCGGAGAATTGACCGATGCGGAGGAGCAGAAAAAACGCTTTGCCGCCGCCAATGCGTTCCGGGCGGCAAACAATATGCACGCTTACCCCGAACCCGTTGAATTTTACGCGGCCCTCGAACGGGGATTGCCTCAAAGTTCCGGATGTGCCATAGGTGTGGACCGGCTTATAATGCTTTTGTGCGGAAAAGATGACATCCGCGATGTCCGGGCGTGATGCTCCGGAGCGGAGTGACCGGACAGCTCCTGCATCAAACTGCGTAGATTTCTTCGGCGGCGCGCCTTACTGCGCTGCGTCCGTTGTTGCCTTCGCTCAACATATCCACGACGCGCTGCATGCCCTGCAGAGTGTGTTCCCTGCCCGGAGTTCCGGGGAGTATGGATTCCACCGCAGGGATTATGTTTTCCGCCTTGAAGTCGTACTGGATGAATTCAGGACAGACCGGTGAATTGTCGATGATATTGGTCATGGTGATGAATCCGCGGAATGGCTTGACATAGGGTAGTGCCGCCAGATAGTTCATGAAACTCAGCTGATAGCCTACCACCAGCGGCAGTCCCATGATGGCACACTCCACCGTAACTGTGCCGCAGGCGGCAAGACCGGTTCCCGCCAGCTGCTGACAATAGTGGTTGTCGCCGACCGAAATGGTTATTTCCGGAAGATCCGAATTTTTCCGCCGGAATTTTTCTATTATACCGCGGCATTGGGAGGCGATTTTTTCGCGGGGCGCAGAAATACGGTATTTCAATTGAGGCTGACGCTGCGAAAGGCCGAGAACACTTTTCAACATGTGGGGCAGCATCCGCTGTATTTCCCCTTTGCGGCTTCCCGGCAGCAGCAGCAGCAGATCGGGATCACGCTTGATCGAGGGATCCTTTATCGGCTGCAGTATGTCGATAAGCGGGTGGCCGGTGAAAAGCGTCGGGAGTTCGGTTTTGGCGAAAACTTCAACTTCAAAGGGGAATATCACCAGAACTTTGCGGCAGATCTTCGCCAGTACCGGGAGCCGCCATTTGCCCCAGATCCATAAGTGAGGCGCGATGTACCAGATCACCTTTATCCCCATGCAGTACATGGCAAGGGCGTACATCAGATTGAAGCCCGGATAATCGATCAGCACGACCGCATCAGGACGCTCTTTCCGGGCCGCAGAAACCAGTTTGAAGTATATGGCGATGAATTTAAAAATAAGTTTGCCGACTTCCACCACTCCCATTACACCAAGTTCGGTGGAGTCCACTTTTACCGGGATCCCGGCAGCGATCATGGCTTTGCCGCCCATGCCTGAAAGTTCCACTTCTTCCCGGCGGGCTGCGGCTATGGAACGCAATTCCTCACCCAACTGGGCCCCGTACATGTCGCCGGAGCTTTCACCGGCGAAGATCCAGATCTTTTTTTTCACTTTATACCATTGTTGTTGCGGTGGATCCTGAAGGCTCTTGAGATCACGGCATAATCATCATCTGTCATTTCCCGGTAGATCACCGGTTGGAAAAAACGCTGCTGCCGGAGCTGTTTGGCATTGTAGATCGCAGGGATCCCGTACTTCATCTGATCGGCAATGAGCATGGTGACATTTTTCATATCACTGAATTCAAACTGTCCGTCAGTATCGATCAAAGTATGGGGCATGGTACAGCCGTATACCTCTGCCCGGTGCTGCATGGCGCGGCGGGTGGTCAGACGGCTGTGATACATGTCGGCAAGGCGTACCATGTCGCTGGTATCTGCCAGATAGGGATTGGCCGCAAAGGTGCTGACACAGACATCTTTTTTGGCCTGATGTGCACTTGTGTAAAGGATATCCAAAGCGCGTTTCTGGAGTTCAAGACCCCAGAGATCATCGTGATTTTTCAATCCGGGGCCTGTGGGCAGTCCCAGAAGTCCGTCCACTTTGACACCGTCTGCATTGAGGCATCCTTCGGCATCGGAAAAATACCTGCGGAACATTTCCCGGAACCGGGCTTCATATTTGGGATTTGTGATATCGCCGCATATCACTTTGCCGTTACGGGTAATGGCTTCATCAGGAGCGATCCCGTCATTGTTCCACAACGCGGTCCACAGAAATACTTTGATGCCCCGGCTGTGGCATTTTTCGATCCACGCCCGCATATCGGGGAATTTTTCCGTATCCGGATCGGCATCGTTGAGGTTGAGCTGCCATTTGTCGTCCAGGATGATGATACCCGGTTTGCAGTTGTGACTGATAAGTTCCTCCAGCCATTCCTCCACCAGATCTTCGGTACAGAAATCCCGCGGCGCAGGACCGGAAAAGTTGGTGAAATTGTTTTTGTCCATCAAGGCCGAGGCACATTGATCGTGCCATGTGCAGTAGATGGGGGAACGCCACCAATCCCGGACACGGCGGCGGTGGGGTTTGGGCAGATAGCTGCGGGAGTAGCACTCTTTCAGATAAGCAGGCAGAATATCATCAAAATTGTCGCAGAAACTCAATATGAGTCTGGGAGTTTCCCATACTCCGGCAACGCTTTTTTTGCCGCAGTATTCCAGAGAAAATCCTCCGGCTTTCATCTGGTCGCCGATATATTCAGTAGGCGGCATGAAGGGAGCCGGATTCCAGCGGAAACAATCCCAGGTGTATTCTCCCGGCATGGCAGCGGCACCGGCCACCAGATATTTTCTTTCGGTGCGGTCGCGGAGTCCGATGCAGAAGCAGCACGAGGCCAGAGCCTGACCGCCGACGGCCGGTGAAAGATCATCGCCGGCAGAGATGGAAAAACTTTCCACCGGATGATAAAAGATCTTGCTGTGAAAATTGGGGGCGGTATTGATGACTTCATCAAATTCCCCGGCAAAACCGTATTCTGAACCGTTGACACAGCAGCGGGCGAAGCGTACATCATCCACATCAGCTGAGCCTTCGACGGTCATGAAGATCTCTATGGAGTTTTCACGGCAGATAATCGAGGTCGCCTTGCGTTTCCAGAGAACGGATTTTTCATTTCTGGTGAAAATGATACAGCCTTTTTCCTCTTTTTTCTGCCAGCGTTCCAGAGCCGCAACTTCATCGCATCTGCCGGTGGAGTTTACGCTTCCGCCGGGAAAAAAATGATACTCCTGGGACGACTTGTTCAAAAAGAGCCGTGCGGCGGCAATACCGTCGAAAATATCGAGTTCATAACATTTGGCCCCGATATGATGTCCGGAATCAGACAATTTACTGTACTTCATCACTCAACTCCTCATTTTTTTATTCAAACCCTGGCACAACGCTGACGCAGAGCGCAATCGGCCAAAACCAGAGCCGCCATGGCTTCGACCACCGGAACGATCCGGGGCACGATACAAACATCGTGGCGGCCTTTTATCGCAAATTTATGCAGCTGACCGTCTGTTCCCGGCATCAACTGCTCCTGACTTATGGAAGGCGTAGGTTTCACGGCAGCGCGGAAAACGATTTTTTCACCGTCAGAGATACCGCCTCTTATGCCGCCGGCGGCTTCCGGATCGCTGTTGTTGACTGAACCTGCAGTACGCGCAGCATCGAAACCCGAACCGACAGAAAATCCTTTTACCGCACCAAGGGAAACTATGGCATGAGCCAGCAAAGCATCAAGTTTATCGAAAACCGGTTCACCCCAGCCTGCCGGTACTCCGGAAATACGGCACTCAACGATGCCTCCGCAGCTTTCCTGAGCCATGCGGCACTCCTCGATCCGCTTCAGCATTGCCGGAACTGCTCCGGCATCAGGTGTACGCAGAGGATTTCTGCTGATTTCATCCATATCCAGATCGATAGCTTTCACACCGCCTATTTCTGCGGCAAACGCACTAATTGTGATATTGCTTATGCTTTTCAGAAAAAGTTTTGCCAGGGCACCGGCCGCCACCCGGCATGCAGTTTCCCTTCCGGAAGAACGGCCGCCGCCGCGATGATCCCGGAATCCGTATTTGGCATGGAACCCCCAATCAGCATGGCCGGGACGGAAAAGATCTTTCAACTCACCATAGTCCGAACTGTGCTGATCGCTGTTGCGTATAAGCATGGCGATCGGAGTACCGGTGCTTTTGCCCTCAAACACTCCGGAAAGGATCTCTGCGGTATCGCTTTCTTTCCGGGCAGTTGAACCGGCTGCTCCTGCTCCGGGGCGGCGGCGGTCAAGTTCACGCTGGATGAAATCTGTATCGATTTCCACTCCGGCCGGCATGCCGTCCACCACGGCACCGATGGCAGCTCCGTGAGATTCACCAAAGGTGGTGACCTGAAAAATTTTTCCGAATGTATTGTCGCTCATCGTCAAATAATACCTTTTTCCAGCAACAACTGCTGCAGTTTCAAAACATTTTGTTCCGGCGGGGCATCTGTGTCAGGGATAAAACGCAGATCGCACACCGTTTCGAATGTTTCCCGGCGGCTGCGGTTCCTGAGTTTGAACTCCTCCAGCGGATCTGCAGATTGTTCCAGAAACGGCGGCAGACCCTCAGCGGCGATGCGCGCAAATGCCGCTTCATCGCTGATGTCGCACCATATAACAGAACCCAGAGCTTTGACTGCCGGAATATTTTCTGCTTTGAGCAGTGCCCCGCCCCCCAGAGAGATCACTTGCCGTTCTGCTGCCGAAAGGCTTTTCAGCAGCGCACTTTCCCGGCGGCGGAACTCATCTTCGCCCCACAGCTTGAAAAGCTCCCGGACACTTGCCCGGTTGGCTGAGCCCAGCAGATCATCAGTATCGGCAAAGGAAATACCGAGGTTTTGGGCGAGCAGTTTGCCCAGGGTACTTTTTCCGCAATGTTTTATACCGCAGAAAATCAGAGCGTTTCCCATAGCAGCTCCTTGATACCGCACATTTTTACATGATGGAATCGGGCCTGACGATCTGAGTTCCGGTTCCGGTATCGGTGAAGATCTCAAGCAGCAGAGAATGACGCTTGCGTCCATCGATAAGGTGAACTTTGTTGATACCGGCATTCAACGCGGAAACACAGCTGGCGATCTTGGGGAGCATGCCTCCGGAAAGTATGCCATCGGCGATCAGTCCGTCGATCTCGTCGGTACGGATCGTTTCGATCACGGAATTTTCATCTTTGCAATCAGAAAGGATCCCCGGAACATCACTCATGAAAACCAGTTTGCGGGCGTGGATCGCTTCTGCTATCTTGCATGCCGCGGTATCGGCATTGATATTGTAGATCTGACCGTCAAGACCGGTTCCCAGGGGCGTGAGAATGGGAGTGAAACCCTTGGCAATAGCTTCAACGATGGCGGAAACATCGACCCCGATGACTTCGCCCACAAAACCCACATCTTCTTTGGCTCCGGTGGCAGGATCGGTGGAAAGGGTCCGCTGGGCTTTCAGTACTTTTTTTCCGGAGATCCCGCAGACGGGACCGCCGAATTCTTTACCGAGCTCCACCAGATGTGCATTGACCTTGTGCAGCACATCATCCACAACACCGATGGTCTTGTCGCAGGTGTAGCGCAGACCGTTGACGAATTTGACCGGGATCCCGCACTCTTTGAGCGCGGCGGAAATAGCTTTACCGCCGCCGTGGACGACCACCGGGCGTATGCCGATAGCCTCAAGCATGACGATATCACGCATGGTGCCGCGGACAAGTTCTTCATCTTCCATGGCACTTCCGCCGAATTTGACCACCATGACTGAATTGCGGAATTTCTGGATATAAGGCAGTGCTTCCACCAGCACTTCGGCTTTTTCGCTCACTTGCATTGTAGTTTCCTCCGTAAAGAAATGTATTTTCTATAAAATAGCACCTCAAAGGCTGCTTGTCAACTTGCAGGAAAAAGAAATATCTCAGGGAGTCGTGGAAGCTACATTGATTCCGCGGGTGTCCCGCAGTTTGCAGGCATTATAAAGCGTGATTACTCCAAGAATGAAAAAGAGAACGAACACCGCAAGGTAGGATTTTTCAGTATAGATCAAAGTGCTGCCCTGCCGTACCGGCTCAAAAATATCAAGAAGTATACCTACTGCATTGCCGAGCAATGCCACCATCATATAGACAAGTCCGTTGCAGAGGCTTACTATCGAGCCCATAGCTTCAGGAACATTGGTATCTTTCATGGTGGGAACGGTTATGGTTCCCTGATTTGCCACCCAGGCCACACAGCAGAAAAGTACCGCAATGACCGGAGTCCGCCAGTTGGTCAGCAGCGCAAATACGGTAAATCCATAAGTTACGACCGCCACAGCTCCTGAAATGATCAGAAATATTTTTCTTCTGTTGCCGCATAACTGACTCACTATGGCCATACAGAAAGCACTGACAGAGGCAATGACTCCTATGGCGGACATGGTCCATGCGGCTCCGGCAACGGACATCTGACAGAAATCCTCCAGAAACTTTTTGCCGATGACGGTGTGGATGCAGTAATAGGTCCCGAAACTGCACGCTGAATAAGCTATCATGTTGCGGTTATGGCGGCGTTTGAGCAAATCCAGAAATACCAGGAAGGAAAAAGGCGTACCGGTAACTCTGGGCAGCCGCAGGCCGAAGCCGGAAAGCAGGAACAAGCCGTAAGTTACGACGGAGGCCGCTCCGAAAACCGCCATGGCTGTACGCCATGAAAGCTCCTGAACTATGTAGACCAGCGGTGCGGTGGCAACGATCCCGCCGCAATATCCCCACAGCAGAAAAAATCCCAGCAGCAGAGGGAATTTTTTGGGAAAACGCAGAGCCAGTACTTTGACCAGGCTCAAATAAAGGGAACTTGCTCCCATTCCTACCAGAAAACGGCAGAAATAAAGCATGAACAGGGATTGACTGAAAGGGAAAAGGATCGAACCCAGACAGAAAAGCATCGCTCCGAATGTAATGACTCTTTCTCCGCCGTAACGGTCCGCCAGTAAACCGACAAAAAGTTGTCCGGCAGCATAGATGTACATGAACATCGAACTCAACGCCGTAATGTATGCCGCTCCGGTGTTGAGTTCGGATTGGAGTTCGTTGAAAATTGAACCCGGTATCGCCGCCCGTTGGAAATTGGCGAAAAAGTACAGCATCACACCCATGCCGAGCATGAAATAAACCCGAAAGTGTGTGTTACGGTTAGACATGGTACTTAAAATCCCAGTACCATCTTGATGGCGGCGACCACCACCAGGGCTGTAACGATATTTTCAAATAGTTTCTGCGGCATTTTCTTGAAAAGTACAATGCCCAGAAATCCGCCGGCAATGAGCAGCGGAACCATCCACAGATCCAAAAGCAGCACATCTTTTGTTATGCGTCCCTGATACCAGAACATGGGGAGCTTTATCCAGTTCACGATCATGAACAGCCACGCGCCGCTGCCCATGTACTGCTCTTTGGAAAGCTTCATGGAAAGCAGATAGATGGCGGAAATAGGACCGGCGGCATTGGCCAGCATGGTGGTGCTTCCCATCATGGAACCGTAAAAAGCCGACGGAAGCAGACCTGAAGGGATCTTGTCCGGACTGATCCGTTTGCGGACGAAATTCAATATCAGCAGACCGATGACGATCCAGCCGATAAGCAGTTTCATGGCTTCATTGTTTTCCGGCGGGATATATCCGAGGATCCACCAGCCGATACCGAGTCCCACCAGCGACCAGGGGAGCAGACGCAGAATGATCTTCCAGTCTGCGCTGCGGCGGAAATATATGACCGCCATAATATCTGCCCAGGCCAGCATCAGAAGCTGCATGCCGGTCGAAAGTCTGGAGTCAAAAGTGTCAGCCAGCAGCAGTACCGGTAATATCCCGATACCGGGCAGCGCAGTTTTGTTGACACCGATCAACAATGCGCTTATACACAGTATAACGATTTGAAAAACAGAAAACTGTGAGATTACTTCGATCATTTTTTACAAATCCATTTAATGTTTGGAATAACAAAAAGCGGCGGAAAATCCGCCGCTTGTCTGCAATGGTAACTCAGAGGGATCTGCCGGCCAGCATCCGGTAGGCTTCCAGATACTTGGCTGTGGTTTTTTCCACCACATCAGCAGGAAGTTCCGGGCCGGGGGCCTGTTTGTCCCAGTCGAGAGTTTCAAGGTAGTCGCGGACATACTGCTTGTCCAGACTGACCGGACTGCAGCCGATCTGGTACTCGGAAGCCAGCCAGAAACGGCTTGAATCGGGAGTCAGCACTTCATCTACCAGAGAAACTTTGCCGTCGATGATACCGAATTCAAATTTGGTATCGGCAACGATGATACCCCGTTTCGCCGCATAGTCGCGGGCGGTGGAGTAGACTTTCAGAGAAAGATCACGGATCGCAGCAGCTTTTTCCTCACCGGCGATCCCGACCACGCCCTTGAAGTCGATAGGCATATCGTGGTCGCCGACAGCTGCTTTGGTGGTGGGGGTGAAAAGCACTTCATCCAGCTTTTCTGCCTGACGGTAGCCTTCGCGCAGTTGAATGCCGCAAACCTGTCCGGTTTTCTGATAATCTTTCCAGCCGCTGCCAACCAGGTAGCCGCGGACAACGCATTCAATAGGGATCACCTGGGCCTTGCGGACGATCAGGGAACGGCCCTGAAGATCTTTGGCGTAGGGCTGCAGCTCTTTCCGGCTGGTTACATCTGCGCTCAAAAGATGATTGGGTACATCTTTGAGCAGATCGAACCAGAAAAGAGAGATCTGAGTCAGGACTTCACCTTTGCGGGGTACTCCACAGGGAAGCACCACATCAAAGGCACTCAAACGGTCGGAGGCAATGAAAAGCAATGCATCGCCGAGATCGTAAACATCGCGAACCTTGCCGCGGCTGAGCAGAGGGATACCCGGCAGCGCGGTTTCGATCAAAGCTCCGTTGGCATCGTAGCGCATGGCACTCCTCAGGCGTTGACAGCGGTGATCTCTACGCGGGAGTACTGTTGACGGTGGCCGTGGGTACGGCGATAGCCTTTGCGGCGTTTCATCTTGAAAGCGACGACTTTGCGGGCCTTGATGACTTCGAGGACTTTGCCGACAACTTTGGCACCGGCGACTACGGGAGTACCGATGTTGAGTTTGCCGTCATCGCCTTCTACTGCGAGAACCTGATCAAAAATCACTTCTGCGCCGTCTGCAACGGCCAGTTTTTCCACTTCGACAATGTCGCCGGCTTTGACTTTAAGCTGCTTGCCGCCGCTCTGGATAATAGCATTCATTTTTTATCTCCTGTTTATTGACTTACAAGAACTCAAATTTTATACAAGACACATAATATAGCACTTGTAAGAGATTTTTGCAAGTGCAAATATCATTAAATCCCTGAAGTTTACCGGGAATTGCGTCCCAGATAAAACATCTCAATATTCATTTCGTGAAGTTTTTCAGGCAGATTGGCCTTGAGAGCTTCGATAAAACTTTCGACCGGCAGGTCGATATAATTGGAAACAGCTCCCAGCATCATGGTATTGAGAGCTTTGGGATTTTGGAGCTTGTCCAGAGGCAGATCTTCCGGAACGATGGCTGCGCCGCCGGCTTTGAGTACGCCGCGGGCAACTTCGAGCTGGGTGGCGTCGAGGACTGCCAGCACATCGGCTTCACCGGCGGGAACCATGGGACTTGCCACTTCCTCGCCGTAACGGACTTCACTTGAAACTGATCCGCCGCGCTGGCTCATGCCGTGGACTTCGCTCTTTTTCACATCGAATCCCGCCTTGAAAAGTGCTTCAGCGAGAATATCTGTAACTTTCAGAACTCCCTGACCGCCCAGACCGGCGATAACTATATTATGGACTTTGCTCATTTTTTCACCTCATAACTTTTGGCTTTGACTGCTCCGAGGATACAGGGGCGGCGGGCGATGATCACGCTTGTGTCGTTGGAACTCAAACGCTCCTGAAGCAGGGTTTTGAATCTTTCATGTTCGACTGTGGTATCGATTATGTCCACATTGTCCACGCCGATGCCTTCGACGATCTTTTCCAGAGAAACGGCGGGAGCCGGAGTGTGATCCAATTTTCTTCCGGTAGCGGGATTTTCCTGCAGACCGGTCATTGCGGTGATGCTGTTGTCAAGGATCACCACCACATGACCGGTTTCGGGCCGGTTGTAGACCATTTCAACGATGCCGTTGATGCCGGTGTGGAGAAAGGTGGAATCACCGATGACACTTACCACTTTGCGGGCTTCGCTTTCAGGAAGCATCTTGCGCATGCCCAGACCGACGGTGATGCTGGCACCCATGCAGACACAGCTGTGGATGGCATTGAAGGGAGGCATCACACCGAGAGTGTAGCAGCCGATATCTCCGGAAACGATGCAATCCAGATCGCGGAGTGCCTCAAAGGTCTTGCGGTGGGGACAGCCTACGCAGAGCTGCGGAGGTTTGCCGGGGGCTCCGGGAGTTTCAGGAGTATTGTCGCCTGCCAGAAGTTTGCGGACTCTGGTAACATTGAGTTCCCCGAAACGGAACTCCTGATCTTTGCCTTCCACGCTGATGCCCATGGCATTGATATTGTCAGCAAGGAAATTATCTCCTTCGTCGATGACGATGCAGCGTTTGACGGAACCTGCAAACTCCCGGATGGTTTTTTCGGGCAGCGGCCAGGTGAAACCGAGTTTCAGGATCGAAGCCTCAGGAGCTGCTTCACGGACATGCTGGTAGGAGATGCCCGAAGTGATTATACCCAGATCTGAACTTTTGTTTATGACCTTGTGCCAGGAGCTTTTTTCACTGAGCTCAGCCATGGTCTTGAGGTCGCTGCGGAGTCTGCGGTGAGCGATCTTTGCAAAGGCCGGGACCATAACATTGGAACGGGGATCCCTGATGAACTCCGCTTTGCGGGCAGGAAGTCCCGCTCCGGTACGGTTGAGGATGCACTTGGAGTGGCAGACCCTGGTGGTCATGCGGAACAGCACCGGAGAACGGAACTGATCGGCAAGTTTGAAGGCTTCGATCAGAAAATCATAGCATTCCTGAGAGTCGGAAGGTTCAAACATGGGGACCCCGGCACTGACTGCGTAGCGGCGGTTGTCCTGTTCGTTCTGGCTGGAGGCCATGCCGGGATCGTCGGCACTGATGACTACCAGACCTCCGGGAGTTCCGGAATAGGCAATAGTGAAAAAGGGATCGGCAGCCACATTCAAGCCTACATGTTTCATAGTGACCAGGCTGCGGCCGTTGGCGAGAGCTGTGCCGATAGCGACCTCCATGGCGCATTTTTCGTTCGGAGCCCATTCGGCAGAACCGCCGAGTCTGGCGAATTCGTCAAGTATTTCTGACGAAGGGGTACCGGGATAACCGCATCCCAGATCGACATGGCAATCCAGTGCCGCAAGAGCGACAGCTTCATTGCCGTTGACCAACATTCTTTCAGACATAAAAATACCTCATTTTTTGTGCATTATCAAAATACAATCATGATAATATAGCACAACCGGAACGATAATTCCAATGCAAATCACATGCCGTTCAGGAGTTTTTGCATTATTTTTCAGTATCCCGGAGTGCCTTTTATACCATTGCAGATGGCAAGCAGATGTTTGTATGCGGTATCGGCTTCCTCAGGGGTGATCTCTCCGGAACGGTATGCCGACCGGTAAAACAGAGCGAACAGACCGGCAGCTTCCGGAGCCAGATCCCGGCGTAATGCTGCAGCATATCCCATAAGTTCCTGATTGTTCCGGCGGCCCATATTTTCCAGTTCCAACATCAGTAATGCGGCCATACAGGAGCTGCGTACAGCACGGCGCGGCACGCTGTGATCGGCGGCTTTTCTGATGAGCCACCGCAGACGGAGCCTGAGGCTGACCATTTTCAGAAACTTGAAAAGCCAGAGCATCAAAGCTGTTCCCAGCAGCAGAGTGCCGAAGGCGGTAAGTACTCTTGTCCATGATGAAACGATATAGATCGCAAACTCCACCAGCTTTACCTGCAAGGCTTTGAAAAGTGCCGCAGCTTTCGCTCTTATCGCGGCGGCATCGAGCAACGGCTTTTTCACCGGTTTCAGATTTTTGAGCCGCTGCGGATCTTTGGGCAGATGCTCTTTTTTCAATTCTTCCCGCAGTTTATCGCCGGCAGCGGCGATGTCGTTCAGGGTTTGAGAAACCTTGCCGTCAGACTGCTGCTTTTTCCGTTCCGCTTTCATGCGGATCTTTTGCATATAGTCAATAGTGTCTTCAGTAAGTTCCGGCGGACGGATACGCCACTGGTCGCCGAAGGGATCACGCATCTTGCCGAATCCGGGTGGAGAAGTTTCCGAAACTATTGCAGAGGGCGGAGTGGCATCAAAGGTCAGCCAGCCGAATTCAGGTATGTAGATCTGGGTCCAGGCGTGAGCATGGTATTCAAATACTTCAAAAAGCGAGGTGAGAGTGTTGTAGTTTCCGGGCGAAAAACCTGTGGCTACTCTGGCCGGCAGACCGGCACAGCGGGCCAGTACCGCCAGAGCGGAGGCGAAATATTCACAATGACCTTCGCCGAGGTAAAAAAGGAAATAATCCACACTTTCACGGTGGCGCGGTGTGGGGGACGCATGAAGTTTGTAAGTGTAATTGCTGCGCAGAAAATCACGCAGAGCCAGAGCTTTGGCGTAGGGTGTCGTACAATTGGCAGTAACAGTACGGGCCAATTGGCGTATCCGGCTGGATATACGGTTGGCGGGAAGCTGCAGATAGGCACTGCGGTGCAATGTTTCCGGCCACGGAAGAATACGGGGATTGTTGTTTTCATCCATTTTTATCACCGGAAGTCCGATGGAAGCCGAAAATTTCAGCGGCAGGGGCTTGGAAAGTTTTTTGACGGTAACTCCCCATAAGGTTACGGAGTAACTGAAAGTTTCGTATGAAGTTTCATCAGGAGAGAAGCTCACCATTTGCCACGGAATGGCCAGGTGAGCTGAAAAAAGTTTTTCCTGAGAATAAGAGAGCTTGACCAACTGATTGGCATCGGGGAACTCCGCTTTGGAGTTGTTGCGGGCCATGCGCCGGGAAACCCGCCATTCGGTACCGTTATAATGATCGTACAGCCGGGCAAGATGATAGAGTTTCAGGGGGGATTTTACCCGGAATACCAGATCTTTGCCCATGGCAGTACCGCCGTTGCCGGGGATCACCTGGATATTGGCGGGCGGGTTCTGCAGCTGGAGTGTTTTGCCGCTGCCGTCTTTTGACAAAAGCAGATTTTCCCCTTCGGCATTTTCGGAAGTTTCTTTTCCATCCGGACCGTTTTTTATATTTTTTCCGGAGTTGAGCCATTGACGGAGTTCCGGTGAGGCAAAGGATTCCCGCCGGGTATCGAAAGATACCGGGACAAAACCTTCAAAAGCGTTGTCGCGCAACGGAATGAGCCCGAAAATAAAATGAAATATCACTCCGGCGATAAGCAGCCACAGAAAATGAAAATGCCAGGTGCGGATGAAACTTTTTCCCGGTGTACGCAGCAGCATATCTCCTGAAAGAAATCCGGTGCGGTTGCGGAAAAGTATTATCAGGATCGTAATGAAAGCACCTATGCTCAGATAGAGGGAAAGCAGCCGGGGAAGCAAGGCGGCGTACAACAGCATGATGATATCTATGAAAAGCAGGTAAAAGTATCCCCTTGAATTGCCGGTGGTGAGAAAAGTCAGACTCCACAGAGCCAGAACTTCGATCATCATTTTATCCAACGGTATATTATGTTTGAGCCTGAACATGATCCAGAAACAGCCCGCACCGAAAATAAGTGTATTGAGCAGCATGCGGCTCAAGATGTTGCAGTAACGGTAAGGGACGAAAACCACGAAAGATACCGGCAGCAGCAGCGCGATGACACTCAGGGTGAAACGGACATCTCCATGCATGACCAGCGCGGCCAGTATGGAAAGAAAATTCAGCAGAGCGTACAGCAGATGAGCCGGATGCCGCGGGACATTCCGGTTATGTTCCATGCCGGAAAGGAGAGTCCTAAACTTTTTCCAGATCGTTATCATAGTGAAGCATTTCCGGCAGGGATGATTTGAAATTCAGTACGATTTGCTCCATGCTGCAGGAGCGTTCCGCAAAGTTCCGGGGCAGTTCCCTGATAATATCAGGTTCAACAGGGGGGAAATTGTATGCCGGAGCATAGATCCAGTTGACCAGAACCCCGGAGTCATTAAGTTGTTTCACCAGTTCCACGGTCAGCTCTGAACTGCTCATCGTCAGCAGAAACAATGTATCTCCCGGATTAAGATGTTCCATGGCATCACAGAGAAGCCCGTCGACTTCAGTATCACAGCAGCGCAATTCAGTCAGAGCTTCGATGATCTTGCCGCAGATGCCTGAGGCATCTCCTGAAAGATGGAGTCTGCCGCCTTCCGCGAATTCTGCTGCAAAAGAAAGCTGACAATAACGGCGGCTCAATGTGATGCTGATGGAGGCGGCGGCACTGACAAGGTGTTCAAAGTTGCTGTCCACATCATCCTGACCGACTCCTTTGCTGCAGCAGTCCAGCAGGATATGGATCTTTTCGGTTACGCTCGCTTCAAACTCTTTGACCATAAGTTTGTTGCGGGCTGCGGAACCGCGCCAGTATATGTGCTGTATTTCATCTCCGTAACGATAGGGGCGTATACCGAAAAAATCTCCTCCGATACCGGCGTATCCCAGCAGCCGGCCCTCGCCGCCGTCAGAGGGACGGCTGCGGCGGGAAACCGGCAGATGTTCCAACTCTGTTATTCCCGGAGTGATGGTGATCTCGCCGGGGAGAAAAAAGTTCTTGCTGCGTCTGAAAAATCCACATGGATCGCCGCTTATGACAGAAAGTTTTTCCAGAGTATAGTGGCCGCGGATATCAGCATGTATCTTGCGGAACATCACAATGCTTTCTCCGGGGGCCAGAGCCGGAACCGGCCAGCTGCCTGTTTTTTTCAGGGAAAAACCTATTTTTTCCCGGATTATCATCACCTGCCGGTAAAATATGGAGTTGTTGGTGATACGCAGCGGCAGTACAGCATCGGTGTTGCCGGGAACATCGGCTGCAGAAAGCCGTTCGACACTTATCCGTCCGGAAAAAAATTGAGCGAGGATAAAGGAGGATAACCAGACCGCCGCCAGGATCGCGGCACAAAGAGCGGTCATAAGCCCGACATTCATAAAAGCAACTCCACCTGCTGCCAGAGTCAGCAGCAGAAAAACAGTACCTCCTGAAGTTGGACGGGCGATAAACATTTACAATAACGGCCTTTCCTGTCCGGACGGCAGGTGATGCTTCTGAGTTACCTGACTTCGCCGGGGATCTTTATCTTGCTGACGATGTCGGCAAGAACATTTTCAACGCTTTTCCATTGGGCCTTCCACCGTAGTTTCAATGTAAGACGGTGAGCCAGAACCACCTTATAAAGCCGTGTTACATCATGAGGCGTGACATAATCCCGTTCTTCGCAGGCTGCCAGACTCTGGCACGCCCGCATCAGAGCCAGCGTTGCACGGGGACTGCAGCCGTTGACCAGAGCTTCGTGTTTCCGTGTGGCATCGGCAATGGCGATGATGTAGGACTTTATACTGTCGGAAACTTCTATCTTACGGACCAACGACTGGGCGCATACCACATCGTTGCCCCGGACGACTCCGGAAATCGTATTGAGCATGTTGCCGTTTCTGGCTCCGGAAAGTATCTCCAGTTCTGCTCCGGAATCGGGATAACCTATGGAAAGGCGCATCATGAAACGGTCGAGCTGAGGCTCCGGCAGAGGATATGTGCCGTGATAATCTTCAGGATTCTGAGTGGCGATGACAAAAAACGGTTTGGGAAGGATCCTGCTTACCCCATCGATAGTTACGGCACTTTCGGCCATGCACTCCAGCAGACTGGACTGGGTACGGGGAGTGGTACGGTTGATCTCATCGGCCAGGATCACATTGCCGAAGATCGGACCGGGCATGAAACGGAATGTGCCGGAGTCGGCATCGTAGATATTCATGCCGGTAATGTCAGAAGGCATCATGTCCGGGGTGAACTGGATCCTGCGGTAGCGGGAATAGATGGAACGGGCCAGAGCCTGGGCCAGCATGCTTTTTCCCACTCCGGGAGCATCTTCAAGAAGAAGATGGCCGTCTGCCAGCAGACAGACCAGCAGATTGCGGATAGTTTCCGGTTTGCCTTTGAAGACCTGAGCGATATTTTTTTCCAGTTTGCCGGCCAGCTGTTTCAGCGCGCCAGAGTCGAAACGCACCGCCCCGGCCACCGGATCCGTACCGCCGGAAAGAGCCGTATGGAATATCAGGATCATTTCCCCCATCTGGATTATGTCATCATGGCGCAGCGGACGGGAGTTTTCCAGTATGCTGCCGTTGATAAAGCAGCCGTCGGCAGAACCGCAATCACTTATGAGATAATCATTGCCGCTTATCAGCAGTTCCGCATGTTTCGGAGCCAGGGTGCCGGTGGTGTCAACAATATCGCACTCCGGTGATGAACCGATGGTCACTCTGGGAGATTTGATCTCAAACAACTCAGTTCTGTTGAAAGAATACTGGACAGTCAGCGTTGGAAAAACTCCGGAAGCCATAATTTTTTCCTCCTTGAAAAGAACCTTTTTACAAGAGAGCAGTCATTTTATCCATTTGTTCTTCAATGGATTCCACCAGTTTGAACTGGGTACGGCACCGGTCAAGGTTCTGGTTGGCTCTGCGGGTCTTGAAGTAAACATCCCCGTCCAGAAAATCCGCCAGAAAACGGATGCCGATTTCAAGAGTTATTAATTTTCCGGCAAAAGGCAGATTTTCGTATTCTGCAGGAGTCAGAAAACCGCTGGTCATATCCACATAACCGCGGTGGAGTGCCTCGTACATATCGAACCGCATGCCGACTTTGCTGAGATCGGTTTCATCTTCTTCTGCAGGGTTGGTTCCGCTGCGGACGATGTCGCCGAAGTCATAAAGTGAAAGTCCGGGCATGACGGTATCGAGGTCGATCATACACAGACCTTCGCCCGAAAGGTCGTCGATGAGGATGTTGTTGGATTTGGTGTCGTTGTGGGTGATCCGTTCCGGGATGCTGCCTTCTTCAAAAAGTTTCACCAGCTTGGAACATTCATCTTTACGGTCCATGACAAAATCGATTTCCCGCTGTACTGACTTTACCCGGCCGGCCTCATCTTTACGGATCGATTGTTCGAGAGCCTCAAGGCGTTTGGGGGTATTGTGAAAATTGGGGATCGTTTCGTGCAGACGCGGACCGGGAAGATCGATGAGATTGAGCTGAAACTCCCCGATGGTCTGGGCAATGCAGAAAGCCTGTTCGGGAGTTTCAAGCACATCGTATGCACGGGCATTGGTAATGAATACATAGGCCCGCCAGCAGTTGCCGTGCCGGTCAAAGGTGCAGGTCTTGCCTTCCGGAGTCCGCAGCAGTCTTATGGTGCGGCGGCGGGTTTCCATGTGGGCGGCATGGATCTTACTCAGAAGGTGGTCGGTAACTCTGGCGAGATTTTCCATCACATTTTCCGGTTTGTGGAAAACATTGTGATTGATCCGCTGCAGTATGTAGTACAGACGGACCCCGCCCTGATCGAAGGTCAACTGATAGGTGTCATTGACATTGCCGCCGCCGAAAGGTACCCCCACCAGAAAATCGCCGTACACTATGAAATTGTAGACGATCTCCTTGAGTTCAGCCTGAGTAAGATTCATTTTTGTATGCCGCTCCTGCTGTGCTGTCAGAAAAGTTTGGCCGGATAAGCACCGGATTTCACCAGTTCAGCCAGCGCAGCCTGAACAGTGGGACGGTCTTCGCGGTAGGTAACTCCGAACCAGCTGTCGGCACTGTGAAGCATGGCTATTTCGGCTTTGCCGGCGGAAATAAGGGAATCCACGACTCCGGGAAGATAGAATTCGCTTTTCATTTCGGTTCCGCGGTTTTTGAGGAATTCAAGGAAAAGTGCTTCGATCTCGCCAACCATTTCCGGCATGAATCCCCAGGAGTTCATGGAAACATATTCATTGCCGGTAAGTTCAATATCAGTTCCGTCTTCCTGAGTGCTGTAGACCTTGCCGTCGTCTTTGCGGAAGATCTTGGTGTTTTCGACCACTTTGGTCAGCAGGCCGTTTTCAGAGGAACAGATCCCGCGGGAAACAGAACCGTTTTCGCTCAGGGTGTTGGAAAGTACGAAACTTGCGATACAACCGCGAACTTTGCCGGGAGCGGGAGGATTGGTCAGATAAGCAGCCAGCTTGCGGTAACTGTCGGCACCGTAGAAGTCGTCAGCATTGATGACGGCAAAGGGGCCGTTGAGAAGTTCGCGGGCAGCATAAACAGCGTGTCCAGTACCCCAGGGTTTTTCCCGCCCTTCAGGAACTTTGAATCCGCCGGGGAGGTCGTTTTTGTCCTGGAAAGCGTATTCCAGTTTGATCTTGTCGGCGTAACGGGAACCGATCACTTTTTTAAATTCTTCTTCAAAATCCCGGCGGATGATAAATACCACACGGTTGAATCCGGCCCGCATCGCATCGTAGACAGAATAATCCATAACGGTTTCGCCGCCGGGACCGAGCTGATCGAGTTGTTTAAGACCGCCGTAACGGCTGCCCATACCGGCAGCCAGAACCAGGAGAGTAAGTTCCATTTTTCAATTAAACTCCAAATTATTGTTTTGCCCCGGAAACGGTTCCGGAGTCTGTTTATGACACTTCTTCTATAATATAGAGCCAAAATTACGATAAATCAAGGTTCTTTGGACAATTTAGTCAAAAGGTGTATTGAAAAATTCCGTCCGAAGTGATATATTACAGTACTATGGAAAACAATGAATACAATTATATTTCCGTAAAAGAGGAAGTTCCCTGCCCCAAATGCGGGGAGAAACTGCAGCCGGTGGATCTTGAGTCGTTCCCCCGCTGTCCTTATTGCGATTTTGAATTTGTCAGAGATAATGCGCTGGAAGATTTTGTGCTTTCGCCCATTATCAAACGCTGGCTGCGCAATATCCAGCAGAACTTCCCCAATTGATACGGGGCAATAAGTGAAGTGCTATGACTGTTCCGCTCCATCTCATCATCGTCGCTGCCGGAAGTTCCCGCCGTTTCGGTCAGGGAGATAAACTTCTGGTTGATTTGAGCGGTGCTCCCGTATTCGTTCATGCCCTGCGGCGTCTTATCCCTGCTGTGACCGGCCGGTGTGTGATAGCTGTTCCCGCCGGCAGAATCAGGGAGTTTGAAAATGCCGCATTGCCTTTTACAAGGGATCTTGATATTATCTGGTGCGAGGGAGGCACGACCCGGAGCAGATCTGTAAGAAATGCAATGGCAGCTTTGGGTGAAGCCGATGGTATCGTCGCAGTTCACGACGCGGCCCGTCCGCTGGCAGATGCCGCGCTGCTGAAAAAACTTTATGAAGCTGCGCTGCCGTGTGCCGGTTCTCTGCCGGGCAAGGCTGTAACCGATACTTTGTGGAAAAGTGAAGACGGTGTCCTTATTTCAAGAGTGGAGCGTGAAGGTGTGTTTGCCGTGGAAACCCCCCAGCTTTTCCATATCGCAGAGTGGAAAAAAGCTGTTGCGGAGTTCCCGGAAGCGGATTTTACTGATGATGCAAGTCTGCTCCGCCATGCCGGGATGCAGGTGGCAATGGTTATCAATCCCGAACCCAATATAAAACTCACGATCCCCGCCGACCTGGCTGTCTTGCGGGAAATAATATGAACTGACTGTACCGGAATGGTGCATAAAATTCTCCTTTGAGCTTATTTTGAGCTTGCTTTTTTGATTTATCGCGGTTATATTACAGAGTAATTACCGCCGGCAGGCAATTTTATGAAAAAATCAAGGAGTCAATATTATGAAACCGTTGTCAGTCCAGTTGTATTCTCTGCGCCAGTATTCTGAAAAAGATTTTGTTGAAGTGCTGAAGGGCGTGGCCCGGATCGGCTACAAAGGCGTGGAACCCGCCGGATTTTTCAATCTTGCGCCTGCTGAATTGAAGAAAATTCTTGATGATCTGGGCTTGGAGATCTATTCCACCCATTCCCCCTGGGTGCGTACCGTCGCTGATATCAGCAAAGCTGTCGATACTCTGGGGATCCTCGGACTTGACAATTGTGTCTGCGGCTACGGCCCCGATGATTTCAAGGATCTTGATACCATCAAGCGTACCGCCGAAAACTCCAACGCCATGCTGGAAGCTCTCGCCGCTCAGGGCATCACTTTGTTCCAGCACAATCATTATTGGGAGTTCGAGCGTATCGACGGCAAACTCAAGTACGAGATCTATGACGAACTCTGCCCCCGGATGAAATATGAGATCGACTGCTTCTGGAGTACCAACAAAGGTTCCGAAGATGCGGTGGAAATGCTCAAAAAGTTTGCTGATAAAACTGTTCTGATCCACATGAAAGACGGTATCTGCACACAGCAGGCCGCCAACGCCGGTATGAAAAACGGTCTGCTGGATATGAAAATCGATCTGCTGCCCCTGGGAACCGGAACTCTGCCCATCCCCGAACTGATAAAGAATACTCCCGATCAGGTGAAAACTGTGATCGTGGAGCTGGACTATTGTGAAATAGAAATGTGGAAGGCGATCGAAGAAAGCTATAAATACATGACTGGAAGCGGTTTCTGTTCCGGAAACAAATAAGTTTTCAAGAGGGCTGTGCAATGAATACGACCTGTTTGCCTGTAGAAGTGATGAAAGCTCCGGTCGATTATCCCTATTTCCCTACCCGCTGGCAGCATTTTCTGTGGCGCAACTGGGAACTCGTTCCGCCGGAGCGTATCGCGGAAGTGTTGGATTGCAGCGTGGAGGAAGTCCTGAATGCTGCCGCAGATCTCGGACTTGCCGTGCCTCCTGAGGTAAATCCGAAGTGGCTCACCCGCGGCTATCTGACTTTGATCCGCAACAACTGGCAGCTGCTGAATTATGCTCAACTGCTGCAGCTGTTGACGTGGACTCCGGAAAAACTGGCATATTCATTGAAAGAGGAGGACTTTCTGTTTCACAAACTCGGCAAGCTGAAACCTGATGCCCCGGAGTTGAAATATGCTCCGCTCAGTACAGAAGAAACTGCCCGTACCGCTGAAATAAAGGCGGTCATGGAAAAATATTTCCCCGGCGACAGAAAAAAATATCTGGAACAGCCTTTTGCATTTTCCGACCTTTACAAGCCGGTGAAAATGGTCGGCGGCAGGGAGGATTTTGATTTCAATTTCATCCACTCTTACGCCGCCAGCTGCGGTGATGTGCTGGGGGAGGCCGAAGAACTTGATCCGGTTCCGGAAAATCTGATGGCTCAATATGCTTCCATGGGTATCAAAGGCGTATGGATGCATGCACTTCTCTATCTTCTTTATCCCATACCGGGCGCGGAAGAATACTCCAGAGGATCTGAAAAGCGTATCGCCAACTTGAAAAAACTGGTCGCGCGCTGCAAAAAGTACGGGATCAGGATCTTCCTGTATCTCAACGAACCCCGCTGCATGCCCATGGAGTTTTACGATAAGAAACCCCTGTGGCGGGGCCGTCTTTCAAGAAGTGAACGCATCACGATATGTACCACCAGAACTCCGGAAGTTCTGGAGTATCTGGAAAATGCTCTGCGTTTCATCTTTACAGAGGTGCTGGATCTTGGCGGTGTGCTGACTATCACGGCATCAGAAAACGCCACCAACTGTCATTATGATCTCCGGAGCAGCGAATGTCCCAGCTGCAGCAAGTTCGATCCGGCAGACATCATCGCCGGAGTCAATGCCGCCATTGAACGGGGTATGCATTCCGTTGCTCCCGATGCCCGTATGCTCATCTATGACTGGGCATGGCGGCGCAGCCCCGAAGATGATGTGCCGGGAGAATTCAAGAGAGCGGTCATCGACAAGCTGCCGAAAAATAAAAATGTCTACATCAACAGCGTAAGCGAATGGGGACTTATTACCAACGTCGGCGGCGTGGAACAATATTTGCGTGATTACTCCATTTCTCAGGTCGGACCTTCGGAAGAATCCAAAAATATCTGGAAATATGCCATCGAAAAGGGATTGCAGGTGTGCGCCAAGGTGCAGATCAACAATTCCTGGGAGCTTTCCGCAGTTCCCTATATCCCTGTGCCTTACCTTATCCGGGAACATCTGGATAATTTGAAAGCCGCCGGTGTGAAAGGGCTCATGCTGAGTTGGACTCAGGGTGGATTCCCCGGCGGAAATCTGGAACTTATGACCGCAACTCCTGAGGAGATCGCCAACGGTAAGTTTGCTCCTGAACTGGCAAAAGAGGTGTGCCGGGCATGGAAACACTTCAGCGAAGCATTCCGTCATTTTCCCTTCAATGTTCAGGTGGCTTACTGTGCTCCCATGCATTTCGCTCCCATGAATCAGCTGCATCTCAAACCTACAGGATATAATCCCACCATGGTGGGATTCCCCTTCGATAATATCGATCACTGGCGGGCGATGTATCCGGCTGATGTTTTTGAAAACCAGTTCCGTCTGCTCAACGACGGCTGGCGCGAAGGTCTGGAGGTGCTTGAAAAGGCTGCAGCCATGGTACAGGAACAGGAAAAAGAGGAATTCAACGAGATCGTTACCGTGGCAACTGCTGCTTATTGTCATTTGTACAGTACGCTGATGCAGATCCGCTTTGTTATGGCACGCTCCGCCGGAGCAGCAGAAACCATGAAAGCCTGCGCTGCCGAGGAGCTGAAGACCGCTTTGACTATTTACGATATCGCCAGACGGGATTCCCGTATCGGTTTTGAGGCCAGCAATCACTATTTCTATTCTTTGAACGACTTGCGTGAAAAGATCGTCAATTGTGAATATGTCATCAGCGAATTGAGCAGGTAAATACGATAAGGAAGCGTATACAGTATGATAAATACGGTAACAGGAGCGATCGCTCCGGAACAGTTGGGGCGCACATTGATCCATGAGCATATCATTTGTTCTTCGCCGGATTTTCAATATGCGTTCCCCCAATGGCTGTCGCGGGAAAAAGTGGTGGAGGCTGCGGTTGCAAAACTGCGTTACATCGCAGAAAAACACAATGTCCGCACTCTGGTAGATGGCACTCCCATCAGTCTTGGACGCGATATCGGTTTGCTCAAAGAGGTGTCGGAACGCTCCGGAGTTCAAATCATCGCTTCAAGCGGATTTTATTTTTATCCATGTTTCACAGCTTACTGTGTGGCTCCGCAAACAATGGCCCGTTTCCTTACTGACGAGGTGAAAAACAGCGGAAACGGGATCAGTATACTCAAATGCGCCGTCGATTCCGAAGGTGTTACAAGAGTCGTGAAAAATTATCTGGAAACTGTTGCCATCGTCCATAAAGAAACCGGTCTGCCCATATTTATGCACAGCCACTCCGGCAACCGTACCGGACTTGAGGCTCTGGAAATACTTACCGGCAATGGAGTGGATATTTCAAAGATAGCAGTAGGTCATGTGGCCGACTGCAATACTGCTGATTACGCCATTGAACTGCTGAAAAAGGGCTGTTATGTTTCAGTCGACCGGATATGGAGCGGAAATGTGGCTGAACGGGTGGAAGTTTTGTATGAACTTCTTGCTGCAGGATTCGGCGACCGCATCATGGTGAGCTGTGACCATATCTGCTGCCCGGATAACATAATGGAGTCAACTCCCGCCCCCGGCGGCAATGTGAATTCTCTGGGCGTGATCTACTCAGAACTGCTCCCGGCACTTGTGAAAAAAGGTGCGCCGCAGGATATCGCCGATCAGTTTACGCTCCGTAATGCTGCCGGTTTTTTGGCCTGAAATATTTTTATTGTACCAGACCGCAATATTTCATGCTTCGCGGGCGGCAGTCATCTGCCGTCCGCGATGTATTTTTTCTGCAAACAGGACTTGAAATTTTTCATATTCAGATTATATTTTTATGATGAGGAGATGATTTCAAGTTGTGTAAGGAGTGAGAAAAATGAAATTCAATGCTGCTGATTGGCTCTATCTGCTGATAATACCTGTACTGGTCATGCCGGTGATCGCAGCAGTCAGTAATGCCAGAAAAAAGAAACTGCTTGCGGCACTTCTGGGAAAAAATGCCGATTCGCCGGAGTCTGTACATCTTTCTGCCGGGGCGAGATTATGGCGGCGCATTATTCTCGGAAGCGCAATCGTGCTGCTCATAGCGGCTGCTGCCAGACCTTCTTTTTATTCCAGACTGCTCCCCTTTGAACCCAAAGGCCGGGATATCATGGTGCTTTGTGATGTATCGCGGAGCATGAATGCCGCCGATATCGCGCCCAGCCGTCTGAAACATGCCCAGTACATACTGCGGCAGCTGAGCAGTGCTGAACGGGGAGATCGTTTCGGACTCGTACCTTTTGCCGGTAATGCTTTTTTAAGTTGTCCGCTTACTTCTGATCCGGTTACTTTCAACGAGTATGTGGACGAGCTTTCCAGTGATTCCATACCGGTGGGGGGAACCAATCTCGAAAAAGCTCTCCGGGTGGCGGAAAAGGCTTTTGCCGCTTCTGAAGGCAACAGCAGAGCTGTGATATTGCTGACAGACGGTGAAGAACTTCAGGGAAACAGTTCCGCCATGATCGCGGAACTCAAAAAGAAAAGACTCCCGTTGTTCATCATCGGGTTCGGCGATCCGGTAAACGGTTCTGTGATACCGAAAGGCGGTAATGAAAGCGGTTTTATCCGCGACCGCAACGGCAAGATGGTAACTTCAAAACTCAATGAAAAGATGCTGAGCAAACTTGCTGCCGCAACGGGGGGACTTTATTTTCGCACTTCCGCTACTGATACCGGGGTGCGGCAGCTTGAAGATGCTATAAACAATCTCGACCGGAGCGCAAGAAAAAATGTAAAACAACAGATCCCGGTTGAGGAATTTCCGAAGCTTCTTGCGGCGGCTTTGGTCTTAATCATTATATTTTTGCTGATATCCGAAAGAAAAAGTGCCGCTGTACTTTTTATGTGCGCTGCCGGAGCGTTTTGTATCGGTGCCGCTGAAAATTCCGGAGAAACGGTTAAGGCTGCCGCAAAACCAGCCATAGTCATTCCCGAAGATGCCGCAGGACTGTACAATACGGCGAGAAAACTTCAGCTTTCAGGCAATCCTGAGTATACCGGGTTATATGAAAAACTTCTTGCTGATCCCCGGATCTCTCCCGAACTCCGTGCCATGGCGTTTCATAATCTCGGTGCCGGGATCCACCACAACTGCCGCAAGCAGTTTGCTCAGGCACAGCAGCAGCTTCAGCAGCAGCAGCTTGACCGCTCGCTGCAGCTCCTTGCAGAAGCAGAACAAAGTGCCGCCGGAAGCGAAGAACTTTATTCCCGTTCCGCCGTCGGTGCCGCTGCCATTCCGGAATTCGGTTCCAATCTGACCCGGCTGGCCCATGACCGGAAAAGAATTGAAGAATTGAAGAAAAAGATCGAAGAATTGAAAAAACAGCAGCAGAAAGCTCAGAATCAAACCCGGCAGGCTCAGAAACAGAATAAAAATACTCCGCAGGATCGGTCGCAGCGGCAGCAGCAGCAGAATTCCATAGAACAGGCCCGCAAAGAAGCGGAAAAAATGCAGAAACAGGCTTCAGAACTGAATCAGTCCCAAATGGCGGATTCTGCCGGTAAAGCGGCGGAGGAAGTGAAAAAAGCTGCCGCTGAAAAGGCGGCAAATGAAGACAGAAAAAGTCAGCAGCATATAGAAAATGCCATGAAAGAATTGAAAAAACACGATCTGGGAAATCAAAAGAAGCCGCAGCCGGGAAAAGATAAAAAAGATTCCGGTAAAACTCCGGAAAAACAACCGTCGCCCGCATCAGGCAGAGAAATGAAAAAGGATAAACCGCCTCAAAGCTCCGAACAGCTTCTGGAACTTATGGGCGAAGATGATAAAAAACTGCGCGAAGCCATAAAACAGCGCAACCGTATGCGCCGCAGTCAAGTGGAAAAGGATTGGTGAAATGAAACAACTGATTTTTACCCTGGCCGTTATGATATGTTCTCTGCCCCTTGCCGCAGAATTGACCGTGAGTTTGGAGCTTGTAAGGCCGACTGTGCGTATGGGAGAGTATATCCAGCTTGCATTGAGTTCAAATAAAAAGATCAGCCGCATAGATTTCCCGGTGGTCAAAGATGCTGTGTGGGCCAAAAATATCCAATACAATCAGGTGAGGAACATAAACGGAAAAACAACTTATATCCGTATACTTGCTCTTTCACCTGAAAAGACAGGGAGTGTTACGATCCCTTCTTTCAAGGTCCATGCAGGCGGAGAAACCGCCTCGGCACCTGGAGTGAAGATCCGGGTACTTGACCGTACAGTTCCCGGCGGTGAAAATGATAAAAGTGTGAAAATTTCCGATGTTGTCAAAGGGGTTATTTCCATATTGCCGGCGCGTTCTGCCCTGTATGCCGGCGAGGAGATCACTTTGAATTGCGATCTGCTGGTGGATGAAAGGGCCGCCGGTGCGATCCGGGTTAATTACTATCCGGAGCTGCTGAATGTCGGCAACGCCCTTTTTACCACCTGGGAAGTCCGCGGAGGCAAAGTCCGTTTTGTTTCCGGACGGCCTCAGCAGATCACCGGAAACGACCGTACTTTTTTGCGGTACCGCTTTACTGCGGTATGCCGGGTTTTGAAACCCGGTCCTTTTGATCCCGGTGCTGTTATGAGAGTCGGGGTGGTGCAGAGCCGTTCCGGAAGGAACGAAGATCCCTTCGGCGATCCTTTCGGAGATGGATTTTTCGACAGCTTCTTTTCGTCTGCCAGAGTCGAGCCTTATACTGTGGAATTCAAAAAAGCTCCTGTTGTTGAGATAAAGGCTTTGCCGCCGGTCCCCGCCGGAGTGATAAATACCGGACTGGTGGGGAAATGGCAGATCAGCGGTGCTGTTTCCGGTTCTTCATTGCGCCAGGGGGAAGTTGCAGAACTGAAGGTCCTTTTTTCCGGAAGCGGTTCGCCTGATTCATTTATCACTCCCCGTCTTGAATTGCCCGGATTCCGGGTCTATCCGCCTGAAGTGGTGAAAAAATCCGGTTCGGTGAGCGTGAAATATGCCGTAATACCTCTGGAACCTGGAGAACGGGAAATCAAACTCTGTCCCGGAACTTTTGATCCCGTGTCCGGTAAGTGGAACAGTCGTGAACTGGTGTTCAAAACAGCTGTTGCCAAGGGGATAGCTGTTTCGGCACCGGCAAAATCGGTTCTGCCGCCTCCGGTAAAAGCTCCTGCGGACTCCGCAAGTCCGGAACCGGAAACGACCGGAGCAATGCCTATGCATTATCAGAAAAATGCTTCCGGCAGTATGGTGAAAACTCCACTTGTTGCCAATTCACTTTTCTGGATGATCCTGTTTGCCGCAGGTTTTCCGGTGATCGCCCTGATATTGGAATCACGATTCAGAAAAATTGAAAGAGAAAGCAATTCACCGGAAATACAGAGAAAACGGGAAGTCGGAAAAACAATGGCTGAACTGGTCAGAGAACTGAAAAAACATGGCGATACGCCGGAGTTCCGGGAAAAACTTATCCCGCTGCTGGGAGAATCTCTGGGACTTTCAGCCGGGGCCACGGCCGGAGAGATCGCAACCCATGTGGAGGATCCGGAACTGCGCCGCTACTTTGCCGATCTGGATTCTGCCGCATTTCTTCCCGGAAATACAGAGATAACCCTTTCTGCCACAGGCAAAAAGGCATTGGTGAAGTTGATGAAAACCTTTTTCCTCCTGCTGTTGGCGGCGGGAACTGCGTTTTCACTTGCCGGGGCAGGAGTGAATGAGGAATTCAACCGGGGAAACTACAAGGCTGCCGCTGACGGATATATGAAATCGGCTGTCAAAGGGAACAAATACAGTCCTGATATGCTTTATAAGTACGGAAACTGCCAATATCATCTCGGAAATCTGCCGGAAGCCCGTTACGCTCTGCAGCTGGCATCGCTGCTCCGTCCATGGGACAGAGAGATCCGGAGCAATTTGGATTCAGTCAATGCCAGGATGTTTCAGAATGAAGACCGCAGCGGTTCTTTCAGTGCCATGCTGCGCTCCCTGAGAGATCAGCTGCGCTGCGATAATCATATACTGCTGGCATCTTTTTTCTGGGGCGCACTATGGATATTGTGGAGTTTCAGGCGCAAATTGAACAGCAATACATTTTTTTCACTTGCCGGTTGTTTGGCTTTGTTTATGATGATTTCGGTCATCAGTGCTGTTACCCAGCTGAATTCGACCTATTCAGAAAACCGGATCACCGTTGTTGCACCCGAAATTGAAATGAGAACATTGCCGGGAGTGCGTTCCGGCAAAGTGGAAACCACCATTGCCGGAGGCGGGGACGGTGAATTGCTGCGCAGCGATCCCTCAGGATTTTCTCTCGTCAGGATCAATGGCAGGGAAGGCTGGGTGGACTCCAAAGCATTGCGAAAAACATTGCCGGGTGGAGTATATTGAGTGAAAAAGACAAAACCTCCGCTCTGGCAGTTTCTGAGAAACAGCGGCCTTTGAGCTGGTCATTACGGCGGCGTGAAATGTTTTTCCGCTGTCAGCGGGAGTATTTTCTGCATTATTACGGTTCTGCCGGTGGACACGAACTCCACGCAGACCGTGATGCAAGGCTGCTTCACCGGCTGCGGAACATGGTGGATATGCCGGAATATATCAACCATCTGCTGTTGACGGTGCTGTATGAACTTTTTATCAGCGGCGGCGATACTCCGGAGTTTTTCCGGGCGCAAGTGGAAGCGTTGCTTCAAAGGGAATTGTCAGATATGCTGCTGGGCCGCGGCGAGTTTGATCACAAGATACTCCTGCTCCGTGAACTTACCTTGCCGGGTGCAAATCATATACAGCTGAAGTCGGAGTTGTGCGCCGCAGTAAGGCGCAATGCTGAACTGTGGCAGCAGAATGCGCTGCAGATCATTCTCTCTGTTCCTGTGGAACAACGGTTGTTTTTTCCAATGCCGCTGCCGGTGGATTTCGGAGAAATAAAATGTTTTTGTGCTCCGGCTGCGATTTGGCTGCAGGAGGGATTTCTGAATATTGTGGAAATTTCTCCGGCAAGTGATGAACGCACTGCATTGCACTGTCTTTACGCCATGAATCAATATGGGCTTTCCCCTGAAAAGGTGCGTTCATGGGTGATTGCAGACGGTGTGCTGCAGGCAACTCCGCTGCCGGAGTCATTCAGCGGAGCGTTGAGGAATATCAGAAACGATCTGGATCAAATGATGTTTCCGGGGCGCAGCGGAATTTATTGTGAAAAAGACTTTTATGCAGACCGGAACCATTGTGAACAATGCCGTTTCCATATCTTCTGCAATTGAATGTTCCTGCCATAAAAAAACTTGACGCGTACCCTGTTTTTCTTTATCAGCTGAGGAGGCAGCAGAAAAAGATAAACGGAATACGCGCGCAGTTTAAAACTTTCCGTTACAGCAGAAAATTAACGCCGGGGGGGACGCTCCTCACGGGGACGGGCTTCGTTGATAACGGCCTTGCGTCCGCCGATTTCAGTACCATTGAGAGCATCAATGGCGGCTTGTGCTTGAACAGCATCGGGCATTTCAACAAAACCAAAACCTTTGGAACGACCGGTTTCCCGGTCGGTTACCACGCGGGCGGCACTGACTTCGCCATACTGTTCAAAGATGCCGCGCAGTTCATCCCGGTCGATGCTGTAAGGCAGATTGCCTACATAAATATTCATCCTTTTCTCCCTAAAATCTGGATCTGCTGCACTCCCATAGACTACTGTTTTCGAAATCTTTGAACAGAATTTTCTCCGGTAGGGGAAAAGCAGACCCATGATGAGGCGACTGGGGAAAATCGTTCTGCGCAAAGATCAAAACCGCCGTTATTCCAGTTACTCCGGCATCCGTGTGCAGTGCCTTCCTCATCTGCACTCCGTACATACCATCCAGAAACTGGCGGCAATATTGTTAGAAATTCTTTACCGTAAAGCAGAAAACCTTATAAAAAAGCGAAAAAATCATACCATTTGTTTAACTATAACGCCGGAAATAAGTAATTTCAAGTAAAAACTAAAAAAAATTCAAGTTTTTTTAAACTTTTTTCTGCCGGGAAAAAATATGGTAACAACTTGATAATGTGTCGTTCAAAGCAAATTGAACGGATATGACCGTAATGTGCGTACCCGCATGAAAACATGGATCGGCGGCAAATTTTAAAAAAAAGAGATCTGAGCAAGAGCGATTTGAAATTGTTGTAATAATGGTGTATATTATTTATTTGAATACTAAGGTACAGGCAGGGAGTATACATACGAATCATGAAAAACGATAAAGATAAAGAAAAGGCTGTTCAGGACAATGAAAACACTTCCGCAAATGAGGTGAAAGAAGAAACTGCTCCTGAAACAGAAAAAAATGAAGATAAAGCTCCGGAGGCGGAAGAAAAAAAGAGTGCCGATCCGGCTGCTGAACTGGCTGCGCTGCAGGAAAAATATATCTATCTTCAGGCTGAATATCAAAACTACCGTAAACGGATGGCCAAAGAGATCGCTGATTCCAGACGCTTTGCTGTCGAAGATACAGTTCAGCCTTTTATGACCGTTTACGATTTTCTTGCCATGGCGGAAACTGCCGCCAATCAGAGCGACAATGTCGAAGCGATCCGTCAGGGGCTCATAATGATCATCGGCGAGTACCGCAAGGCCTTTGATGAACTCGGCCTCAAACCGTTTGATGCCAAAGGCGAAAAGTTTGATCCGGAACTGCACGATGCCGTTGCCCGTGAAGTTTCTGACGAGATCCCCGAAGGAGTTGTCGTCAAGCAATGGAATTGCGGATTCAAATTGGGCGAAAAAGTTATCCGTCCGGCCAGAGTGGTGGTTTCTTCCGGTGCCGCTGCTGAAGAAGAAAAGAAGGAGGAATAACGATCATGGATTACTATGAACAGTTGGGAGTGGCTAAAAACGCTTCCGCAGATGACATAAAAAAAGCGTACCGCAAGCTGGCGATCAAATATCATCCGGATAAAAACCCCGGAAACAAAGAAGCCGAAGAAAAATTCAAAGAGATCTCTGCCGCTTACGAGGTCTTGAGCGATCCTGAGAAACGCAGCCGTTACGACCAGTTCGGTCACGAGGCATATACCAGCTCCGGCGGCGGAGGCGGTGCGGATTTCAACCACGCGCAGGATATTTTCAACGCCTTTTTTGGCGGCGGCGGCGGCGGATTCAGCGGCGGATTCAACTTTGAAGATCTTTTCGGCGGAGGCGGCGGCCGCCGCCGTAATCCCAATGCTCCGGTCCAGGGCGAAGATCTGCGTTACGATCTGACTATCGACTTTGAAGATGCGATGTATGGCGCGGAAAAAGAACTGCAGATACCACATCTGGTATCCTGTCCGGACTGCAAAGGCTCCGGAGCAGCTGAAGGAGCGACCAAAAAGAACTGTACCCGTTGCGGCGGTGCTGGTGTGGAAACTGTTTCACAGGGCTTTTTCAGCGTGCGGCAGACCTGCCGGGCCTGCGGAGGCAAGGGACATACTATCGATAAACCGTGCCGCAGCTGCAGCGGTTCCGGCCGCAAGCAGGTGGTGGAGCCGGTAAAGATCCGTATCCGCCCCGGAATGGACAGCGGAAATCAGCTCCGGGTTTCCGGAATGGGCAATGCCGGTGAACGGGGCGGAGCTCCCGGTGATCTTTACATCTATCTTACCGTCCGGCCCAGCCGGATCTTCCACCGTGAGGGCAATGACCTTATCTGTGAAGTTCCGGTTCCTTTCAGCGTGGCTGCTCTGGGCGGAAAACTTGATGTTCCTACGATTTCGGGCAAGACGACGATCATGATCCCCAAAGGTTCCCAGCATGGCCGGATCCTGCGTCTGGCCGGAAAGGGCGTTCCGTCGATGCGCGGGAACGGCCGCGGAGATCTGCATGTGCGTCTGGTGATAGAAACTCCGGTGAACCTGAGCAAAGAACAGCAGGAATTGCTGGAAAAATTCAATGAAACTCTGGAAAAAGGCAATACCCCGCTTCATAATTCCTTTGTTGCCAATGCCGGAGCATTTCTGGCCGATAAGGATTGAGCTATGGCAAAAAAGCAGAAAAATGATGACCCTAAATTGGCCTCCAACCGCAGAGCTCTGCACGATTATGCCATACTGCAGCGGTTTGAGGCAGGAATACAGCTTTCCGGGACCGAAGTGAAAAGCTGCCGTGAACGGGCCATTCAGCTGCAGGAAGGCTTCATTACTGTGGAACGGGGGGAAGCATGGCTGAGGAATGTGCATATTTCCCACTATGACTTCGGCAACCGTTTCAATCATGATGTCCGGAGAATGCGCCGTCTGCTGCTCCACAAAAAGGAGATAAACACTCTGCACCGTCATCTGGCGGTGAGAGGGCATGCTGCGATCCCCCTTTCTTTTTATTTGAAAGGCGGCTTGATCAAGGTTGAACTCGGACTTGCTCAGGGTAAGCATGAATATGATCGCCGTGAAGATATCAAAAAACGGGATTCGGATCGTGAAATCAAGCGGGTGATGGCAAATTTCAACAAAAAAAATCAATAAAATTTTTATAACCGCTTGTATTTTGAAGAAAAAAGGTGTAATATTAAACAAATGTGTATAAAAAGCCAATGAAAGGAAGCCCAAAGTGACAAAAACAAGTATTCAGGTGTCTATAGATAACGGCCGGTTGATGACCAAACTGGCTGTGGTAGGATTGATTTTTTCACTCTGTTTTCTGATTCTTACCGCGGTGATAGGTGCGATGCGCGGCGGAGATGTGTTCCGTTTCGGGCTTATAACATATTCCCTGTCGGCGATCTTCAGCTTCGGTGCATTGATCTACGGTATGCTTGCCACTCAGGCCGGTCTGGAAGAAGAAGAAAAGCAGCTGCTCGCAGAACGGGGAAACAGCGAAAACCGCGCTCTCAATGTTGAGGAGGATGTCCGCTTCACAGCCGGACGCTCATTCGAAAACTACTGCCGTTTTGCTCCTTATGCCATGGCTCTGGTAGGGGCTCTGGTTACCGGTGGATTCCTTTTTTACTTCAACTCAGCCTGGGCCGTCCGGCAGGCCGGAACCGTAAGCATGGGCGGCAATGCTCTTTTTACTGCGCTTATTGCAATAATAGTGATGCTGCTCAATATCTTTATCGGAGCTTTTTATGTCGGTCAGTCCCGCAGTGACTCATTCCGCTGGCTGCGGCCCGTGGGGTCATGGCTCATTGCCGGGTTTGCAGTCATGGCCGCTGCTACTGTTACAGCCCTGCTGCATGCCAATAACATCTTGAGTGCCGATATGGCGGTCGCCAGGGTGTTTTTCTGGATCTTTATCATACTCGGTGCGGAGTTTGTAACCAATTTCATCATAGAATTCTACCGCCCCAGAACCCTGAAGGAGAACCGTCCGGTATTTGAAAGCCGTCTGCTGGCTCTCTTTACGGAACCGGGAGGCGTTATGCGTAATATCGCTGCCGCGCTGGATTATCAGTTCGGCTTCAAAGTTTCCGGTACCTGGCTTTACGGATTTGTGGAGCGTTCATTTTTTCCGCTGGTGTTTCTGGTGGTGATCTTCTTCCTCTTTTTCTCCTCGCTGCACGAAGTCGGCCCCAGCAAAGTCGGGGTACGCGAAACTCTCGGTCAGATCGAAAAGAAACTGCTTGCTCCGGGTATCTACTGGAGTCTTCCCTGGCCGTTCGGTACAGTCAACACCTTCAGCACCACAGAATTGAAGCAGATCGTCATCGGTGAAAAGTCCACCGGAGATGAAAACCGTTCAGATGATGAAAGCCACAAAGCCGGAACCAAGCGCAATTCGGAAATTTCAGAAACTGTCCTCTGGACCAAAGCTCACGGCGGCGGCGAAGACAGCAACTTCCTTGTGGCAGTAAAACCCTCCGGCACTCAGGGCAATACCGATGCAGGTGCGGCTCCTTCGATTTCTTTCATCCGCCTTACCATGCCGATCCAGTACCGTATCAAAAATGTTTTTGACTACGCTTATACCAATTCCAATCCGATCTATAATCTGCGCCGCATCGGACAGCAGGCTGCGACAGAATATCTGGCCAGTACTTCCATGATGGAGCTCATGTCATCACGCCGTCTGGAAGCCCAGACAGCCATCATGAAACGGGTACAGGAACTGGCAGACAAAAACAAACTGGGTATTCAGGTGGAAACACTTCTGATCCTTGATGCACATCCGCCGATTGAAAAAGTGGCTCCGGCTTATCAGGAGGTCATCGGAGCCATGGAACAGCGTGAAACTGCGATCCTCAATGCCGAAGCATACAAGATCAAAACATTGCCCGAAGCACAGGCTGAAGCCGCCCGGAT
>JAFVRT010000245.1 GCA_017504125.1 Lentisphaeria bacterium | reverse complement strand
TGGCTTCGGCTTTGAAGATCAGCCGGGCGACACTGGTACGGGTTTTTGCCAGAGAAAGCAATCTGAGTTTCAACGCATGTCTGCGTTCCATGCGGATGAATGAAGCATATTATCTGCTCAAAGAACGCGGTATGAATGTGGGGGAGTGTGCATTGCGCTGCGGATATGCGGATCCCGCCTATTTTTCAAGGGTTTTCAAAAAACATTTTGGTTTTTCACCGAAAAATATCAACTGATTCGATTTTTGCATTTATTGAACCGATAATCCAAGTTTCAGACTATTGCTTTTTGTTTTATTTCCTGTATATTATCGTAAGTGTCGGCAAAATTCACATGTGGAATACATTCTGCGATGAAAGCTGGAACGCTGCAGTTTGAGTATTCACTATAAGGGGATAAACAGATGAACGAAAAAATAAAGATCGGTTGGGCAAAGTGCGATATTACTCCTGCCGGACCGACCATGTTGGCAGGACAAATGGGCAACCGTCTTTCGACCGGAGTGCTTGACCATTTGTTCACTTCTGCACTCGCGCTGGAGTGCGGCAATGAAAAGGCGATCATCATTTCCGCTGACCTGTGCGGTATCCGCATGGGACTTATGAAACAGATCCGGCAGAAGATCTCCGCTGCCACCGGTGTTCCCGGAGAAAATGTTACTGCTTCCGCCACCCATACCCATACCGGACCGCAGTACGGCAATGTCATTCCCAGATCAGAATGGTACAAAAATCTCCGCAATGCCAATCTGCCCCTCGGTGTGGGGAATCGGGGAGTGGATGTGGAGGAAATGCGGCGGCAGCATCCGGATTTCGTAGACAGCGAACAGTATTTTTACTTTCTGGTGGAAAAAATTTCCGGAACAGCCATAAAAGCATGGGAAAACCGTACCTGCGGCAAGGTGGCTTTCGGATGCGGGACTGCGGTGGTGGGTGAAAGCCGCCGCCTGACGATGGCAGAACAGGGCGGTCTTATGTATGCACTTGAAGATGATCCCGCCATGCTCAATGCTGAAGGTCATGTGGATCACACCGTCAATGTGCTGAGTACCTATACTGAAGACGGTGATCTTACCGGTATCGTCATCAATGTGGCTTGTCCTTCACAGGTGAGTGAAGCAATGAGTGTGGTTTCCGCCGACTACTGGAACGAGGTGAGAAGTGAAGTTGCCGCCCGTTTCGGAAAAGATATTTTTGTTCTGCCCCAATGTTCTGCCGCAGGCGACTGCAGCCCTCATAAACTGCTGGGGCGCAGAGCTGACGAAAGGATGCTCCTGCTCCGCGGACAGCAGCAGAAGCCAAACAGCGATTGGAAATGGGGAAAAAGGGTATACAACCTCGACTACGGCCTCGGCCGCCGCCGGGAACTTGCCCGCCGCATCGCGGTGGCCCTGGAAGATGTGCTGCCGGTCATAGCAGGCACAGCAGAGTCCGCTCCGGTGATGAAAAAAGGTTTTACGGTTGTGGAGCTGCCTCCCAGACTTATTACCGCAGAAGAAGCGGACGAGGCCGGAACCAAGGCAGAAAGAATGATCGTCGATTACGGAGAAACTTACACCGGACTTATCCCGTGGTATATGGGGGTGGTGGAGCGATTCAAAAATCCTCCTGCTTCCGTGCCTATGGAAATACATACATTGCGTATCGGTGATATGGTTTTTGCCACCAATTCCTTTGAACTTTATCTCGACTACGGCGACCGTATCAAGGGGCGCAGCAAAGCAGTCCAGACCTTTCTGGTGCAGTTGAGCGCGGGTGCCGGAACTTATCTGCCCTCCGGACGCTCCGGCGGCAAGGGCTACGGAAGTGTTCCGGCCAGCAGTATCGTTACTGTGGCCGGCGGAAATATGCTGGTGGAAGAAAGTGTAAAAGCCATAAATATGCTTTTTGACTGACCATAAAAATGATCGTATCAGGGAAAGATAAAGTACTCTGATCGGAGTGTTGGCGGACAGTTCCAACTTGCATTGATCTGATTCGATCTGTATTGCCGGCTCCCTGCAGGATTCTGAATCACCGGTGATGCTACTGTCCCGGCTGCTGTAACATTCAAATACAATGGTGCTTGACAAATTGAGAACGCGGAGGTATATTATTAAAAGTATAGCGTGATAATCTTAACGGAGATATTGAGGATGAATGATATGAAAAAGAGTATGGACGAAAGTTGGTTTTCCCCCTCCTGCAGGAGGGTAAAGCTGTACAGCTTTACCCTTATCGAACTGCTGGTCGTAATAGCGATCATCGCGATCCTTGCGGCTATGCTGCTGCCCGCTCTGCAGCAGGCACGGGCACGCGGTATAACTACCTCCTGCATCAATCTTAAAAAGCAGAGTCTGCTCGCATTGTCGGTCTATTCCACAGACTTTAAGGACGAAATGATCATTCCCTGGGTAAATAAAACCCCGATCGCTGTATTGTTCAACGGTCCGGCGGTGCAGTCTTACGCAGATTTTCTTGTTCAGTTGAAGTATCTTACGGGGATCGAAACTTTGATCTGCCCGCTGATCGAATCCCAATACAGAGACCCCGGTTACAGCGACCGCGGCAGACATGCAGTCTTCGGGTTGCGTTACGGCTATGAGCCTACTGCCGGAGCTGCTACCTGCGGTTTGTATTACAATCTTCGCAAGGTGAAACAATTGAGCAAATTTATATTGATTTCTGATACCCGTTGGGCGAGAGCCAACAATCGTTATCAGTCCAGCTACATGCTTTATAACGGGGCAGGGGCTAATCATACTATGGCATTCTGGCATGGCAACAATGCCGTGTTGGGTATCGCTGACGGCCGCGTTGTGTCGTTGAACCGTAACGGGGTGCAGGGATTCAAAGATGAAACTTCGTGGAGAAATATGACCAACGATATCCCACCGTATTGATAAAGGCGGACAACCATGAAAAGGATATTTGTATTTTTCTTTCTGACTGCCGCGTTTGTTTTGTGCGCGGCAGAGATCAAACCGGTGCTGGAATATGATTTTACCGGGGAACTTATTGCCGCAAAAGGTATATACGGCAAGCCAGTGTTCCGGCATACTCCTGTCATATCGGTACCGGATACCGCTTTGGAACTGAAAGATAAAAATTATTTCACGGTTCCGGAAAGTCAGATGTTTACTTTGAAAAACGGCGGCACACTGCATGCTGTGGTATTTTTCAAAGACAGTAATATCAAAGGCGGCGACAGTGCGTTCGATATGATATTTTTCAAGCACAACGACTTTCTTTTCGGTCGGCTGTGTAACGAATTGTATTTCAACATGGGGGACGGCAAACTGCCCTCCGGCAAGTGGCTGACCCATACCAGTGTTAAAAATATACCGCTCAAACAGTGGACCGCACTGACCGCAGTTGTGACTTTTACAGCTCCTGACCGTTATAAGACGGTTTTGTTTATCAACGGCAAAAAGGTCTTTACAAAGTACCACCGTGCCAAACTCAATCCGCCCAATGCCAAAGCAGTCACCGTTGGCATGGGATGGGGAGGTCCGTGGTTTATGAACGGCTCGATCGCCCGGATCATGCTTTTTGACAAGCCGATCTCCGATGCTCAGGCGGCATCCCTTGCTGCCGGTGAAAAATATCTCAGCAAAAAATAATTTCCGCAATATTTCAAGAGGAAGAATTTTATGAATGCAAAAACAGTCTATGGGGTTTTATTGTCTTTGACGGCAATATTTGCCCTTTCCGGTGCTGACAGCCGTCGCTCGGCAGCAGTGTATTGTGACTTTTCAAAGGCTCCGAAACTTCAGATGTTCGGTCCTGCAAAGGTTTCCAACGGAACCCTTAAACTTGACGGAAAAAAAGCTTTTGCAAAAATTCCCGGAAGTTCCGGACTGCACCTGACCACCAAGGGGATGACCCTGGTTGCAACGGTAAAATTTCATGATCCTTCACTGAAAGCGGAAAAGGTTACCGGGCATGATATGATCTTTGCCAAAAACAAAGAGTTCATCTTCGGTCGTTTCGGCAAAGAGATGTATTTCAATTTCTATGACGGCAAGACCTATTGTGCCGGAACCCGCGGCGGCAGGATCCCCTGCAACACCTGGGGACATTATGCCGCTGTGATAGAACACTTCAAGGACAGTGCCCAGGGTGATGAAGGATACAAGGTCAGTATCTTTATCAACGGTGAACTGGAAATATCCCGTCGTTTTCTGCAGGTCAAACCCCATGCCGCTTCTGATCTCGTGGAGCTTGGCCGCGGCTTCGGCGGCGGTACCTGGCTGCTGGATGGTGAGATCGCCAACGCTGCGATCTACAATCGTCCTTTTTCCGAAGCGGAGGTCGCTGAACTGTGTGCTGCTGAAAAACGCGTAAAAGGCGGCAGAAAAGGTTTTTTTGAAGTAGACGGCAAATTAAAATCTCTGGTTGAAAAAACAAAGACCGGAGCTTCTCCCGCAGTCAAATGGGTCGCTGATTCGATTCTCCGGACCGCTTCGGTCGGTGCCGATCAGCAAAAACTTTATTCATCAGCTCTTTTGTTGAGCAGTGCAAAAAAGGATTCCGATATAGCGGCTCTTACCTCACTGTTCAACCGTTCCGACAAAAATATGAAAATGCTGCTCACCGGTGATCTGGCACTTCTCGCCATGGTCGGTAAAGGCTCCGGCGGACATCCTGCCGCAGGTCTTTATGACCGCCGCAGCAACCGGGGCATTTTCGGAGAAAAAACTCTTTCCTGGCAGCTGAAATGGCGCAACGGAAGACAGCACGGCGATATAGACTCCAACTCCCGTGACGGCTCCTGGGAAGCCGCATTGAAAGATGCAAATGCTCTGCAGATACGCTGGAAATGGAACAAACCCTTTGCCTTTACTGCAGAAACTCCGATAACTCTGAAGGGCAGCAGAATGGAAACCACCATGCGTGTGGTGAACAATTCCCCTGCCATTACCATTGCCGATGTCACATATCCGGTTT
Organism: Lentisphaeria bacterium; assembly: GCA_017504125.1. GTDB lineage: Bacteria > Verrucomicrobiota > Lentisphaeria > Victivallales > Victivallaceae > UBA1784. Next base: position 3,248 of record JAFVRT010000245.1, on the reverse strand, counting down.
ATAACTTCAAACGGCTGCCCGGAAAAAATGATTTCATGGTATTTCCCTGGATGTCCGGTATGCTGGTGAAAAATCCCACTGTGGATCAGCTTTCCTACGGACAGGAGGGTGTATATCCCTCCGGCAGAGTAATGATGCAGTTCGGAGCATATTACGATGAAAACTCCGGAATTTATTTCGCGTACGAGGACGGCAGGGCTTTGACCAAGGCTTATTCCGTCGTAGGCAAACGCGGATGCCTGAATGCCTCCTGGAACAATCCTGTCCCCATCGCCGCCAACGCAAAAGGCGGTAACGGATTTACCATGAGCGGCAAAGGTGTGATCGAACTTTACAAAGGCAGCTGGTACGAAGCCGGAGCCATCTACCGCAAATTCCTGGAGCGCGACAGTATCTGGTGGATAAAAGAACTCCCCCGCAAGAGTACTCCGGAGTGGTTCCGCAACAACACCATGTGGATAAGAGATTTTATCGTTGACGGCAAAAAAGGCGCGGAAATCCGGGATGCCGCCGCTTACTTGCGCTCCTATCTGGAACTGCCTTTTGCTTTTCACTGGTACTGGTGGGAAGACAATGCCAAGCTCGGCTGGCCGCATTTCCCTGCCAAAGATTATGTGGCGGCTCTGAACCGGGAGATCCGTGCCAACGGTATATACACCATGCCCTATATCGATTCCCGGCTCTGGAAGGTCAAAGACGGTCCCAACAAGACCGATTACATGTATTCCAGCCACGGCAAAAAATATGCAGTCAAAAACCGTGACGGCAGTGTGAATTTGGAGGTTTACAGCAACGACAATGTCTATGCTGTCATGTGTCCGGCGGTAAAGGCATGGCAGAATGTGCTTAAAGCTCTGACTTTGCGAATGGCAAATGCCGGATTCGATGCCGTTTACCACGATCAGGTGTGTACAGCAAAACCCTATCTCTGCTTCGATAAGAGCCATGGCCACAAGAATATGAACGATCCGGAACTGTGGCTGAAAGAAGGATATTGGCATCTTTATGATGATATTTTTGCCGTGCTTCGCAAGACACATCCCGGCTTTTCCCATACTACAGAAGAATTTTCCGAGCCTTACCTCAATCAGTTTGACGGATTTCTGGTGTGGCGTTGGACTGATCCGGGGCAGATCCCGCTGGTTCAGTCCATATATTCCGGCAGAGGACAGTTTTTCGGCAGGCTTTTCGACAATCTGCGTCAGGGTGACAAGCAGTCTTTTGCCAGCAAAGTGGCTCAGCAGCTGGTCAATGCCGAGCAGATCGGCGGATTCAATGTTTTGGCTGTCAGCGATGCGGATGACCGGCGTTTGTTCCTGAAAAAAGCTATGCATGTCCGTCATATCCTTCTTCCCTGGTTCAATGGCGGGCGTATGCTTGCCCCGCTGAAATTCCGTGGCGGTATGCCGATGGAACGGCAGCTCTGGGGCGGAACAGTTGCTCAATTTGTCACCATGCCGCAGATAGCCAATACGATCTGGCGCGGCAAAGACAATTCCCGGATGATCATTTTTGTCAATACCCAGAAGAAAACGGTCAAAGTAAAGCCGGAATTTTCTGCGAAAAAAGGTTTCTGGATCTGCCGGGAAGGAGCTTCTGAACCTGTATTCAGCCGCAATACCCCTGAACTGGTCATGAAGGCGCGTTCTTTTGAAGTCTGGCTGGAAGGCAGCAAAGCTGATGCGGAAAAGATCCAGAAGACCCTGAAAAAAACAGCTTCATTCGACTACGGAAAACCGTGGCGTGCAGTGGTCAAATTCGCTGCCAAAAAATTCACTGTTGTTCCCGGTAAACTTTACGGTCCCGGAGATGCTTCCGGTTTGCGCGGCTGTGCCGCCACTGCTGACAAGAGCCGCATCGGCTGGATGGAAGACGGAGCTTTGATTGCTTTCGGTGAAGGAGATTTCGGTAAGAACGGCGTCGGGGAGTTTGCGTTGAAGGTTGCTGTGCCTTCTTCAAGAGTCGGCGGATCCATTGAGATTTTCGCGACCGCGCCCGGAAAACCGGAAGTCAAACTTGGCGAATTGGTGCTGAAAAATACAGGCGGCTGGACCAGCTTCAAAGAAGAAACAGTAAAGTTCAAAACTTCTCTCCGTGGACGGCAGAATATTATTTTCAAAGTAAACGGCAATGCTTCCTGCAATTTTGCCGGTTGGCGATGCAAATAAAAAAACGCGCTGTTTCCGACAAAAGCCGGTAAAAATGGTTTGAGGAGTTGGTGCATGGGGAAAGCCCTTTTGAGGAAAGGTCATTTCCTCCCGCCCCAAACCCCACCCTCCTTTCCCAAACCTTTTTCAGCACTTATGTTTTGCAGAAACTGCAAAACATAAGTGCCGCTTAAAGATCCAAGAAAGTAACACCTCCCCAATAGGGAACAGAGCCATAACAAATGGATGTGCAGTACCGCGGGGTCATTCTCCAGAAACACAAGCGCAAATATGCGGGCTCACTGCACAAAACGCAGATGCGGGTCGTCAGCAGTTGTCTGTATAAAATCCTGATTTTGATTTAATGCTCCGGCTTCTGCATAATTGATAATTTCAGTCTTTCAACGATTTTTTGCTTTCATTCCAGAAAACATGTTTTCCTGATGTTGATGAAGATCGTAATATTTTTTTGTATTATCATTTTTTTCAGACTTGACAACACTCTAAACAGCAAGTATATTACAAACTAAATAGCAAGTGTATCAACAGAGAAAGGTTCGGGAACGGTCATGGTGGTAAGTTTTTACCCGCAAAAAATTCCGAAGTACTGATATGAAAGAAAATCGTGATTTTATTGTCGGCGGGATCCATAAATTCCAACAGAAACACCAGCTGCCGTGGAGCGATATCACAGTCGGTATTGCCGGAGATCTGATGAAGACCCTTGCCGGGCAGAAGGTGCTTTACTCCAAACCGCTGCCGGATTATGCTCTGTTCATGCCGGAAAATATGGCTGATGCAGAAAAGATCCTCGCCGAATTTGCCGCTTTGGGATGTCCCGTCGACCGGGATGAGATATCTTCCAAACCCGGAGTGGTGCTGTGGATATATGTTTTTTCGCTGAAGGTCCCCGTGACAAAAGGACCTTTTCCCGCTATCAAGGAACCGGAAGGGTGGCACAATCCGCTGGTCAACCGCCGTAAACTTGAATCTGCGGCTCTGCCGGGAGAGATGACCCCGCTGGTGTTCAAAAACGAACGCTACCAACTTGAAAATGTCATGGCACACTTTCTTACTCCGGGGGCGGAGTCCGGCAGCCGT
>JAFVRT010000244.1 GCA_017504125.1 Lentisphaeria bacterium | reverse complement strand
TAATCCCTCAGTTTCATGTATTTCCTGCCGGGGACCTTTTCGTAAAGCCCCTTTCCGCACTCCGGACAAAGAACCGTAGGCGAATCAACAACATAAATGATTTTAGCACAATGGGGACAGATTTTTTCTGTTGTATTCATCTTTTTTTTCTTGTTTTTTGTGTTTTGCATAATATAATCCAATATAGTGTATCAGTCAAGTTTTTGATGAAATTTTTGCTTTAACATATTGAAATTTACGGTAATAATGATATATTTTCCCAAGAGCTGAAGTCGCATTGTATGATACAAAATATGAAAGGAAAAAGATTATGCAGTATCTCAATATGCTCCCCTGGCAGATCCGTGAAGCAATAGATAAGAATGTACCGGTCATTCTGCCGTTGGGAGTCGTGGAGTATCACGCCGAACATCTTCCTATGGGAGTTGATTGTTTTACCTGTATCAACGCTATTGAAAGGGTCGAAAAGCGTCATCCGGAAGTCGTGGTCCTGCCTCCTTTCTATTACGGTGCAGCTTCTCTGGCTGTTGCCAAGCCGGAACGCAACGGAACGATCCATGTGGATGCTTTGAAACTGGTTCCGGTCGCCGAGGAGATCTTCCGCGGACTGCTCCGGGTGGGGTTCCGCAATATCCACGGCTTCATCTGTCATCAGACCGAGGAGTTTTATCAGGGTATGCCTACCGATCTGGCTTTCCGTCTGGCGGCCCGTCATGTGGTCTTTGAATGGGTTGAAAAAGAAAGCGGTGAAGGCTGGTGGGGAACTGAGGAGTTCAGTAAATATTATGACGGCGGCAACAATCCCTTCAAGTGGATCCAGATCCATACCGCACGCGAGAATGATGCCGACGGTGAACACAACCGGCTCTATCCCGGAGATCATGCCGGAAAATTGGAAACTTCTGAAGCAATGCACATCTGCCCCGAAAATGTGGAACTTGATCGTATCGACGGTTCCATCTGGTACGCCAGAGCAGGTAAAGAAGCATCTGCTGAATATGGCGATGCCGCCTTGGAAGTCGCTGCAAAAGATATCGAAATAACCCTTTTTGGAAAATAAAAAGGAAAGGAACCGTCTTATGAGCGAAGTAAATTACGATTTCCGGAAACGCCATTGGGAGTATCACAAGCCCGGACGCCGGGATCCTGCCCGCAAGGCCGGGAAAAATGAAGTGATGATAACCGGAGAATGGAAGATCGGCTGCAATGCCGAATCCGGTTCCATTGCCGATATCGCCGTGAAAGATTTTCAGGACTACATGTTCAAAAGCATGGATCTTTCTCTGCCCCTTACCCGTGAGGACGGAGCCAAAGTCCTCTGGGTGGAGGTCAGCAAAAAGGTGAAAAAAGGCTTTGTGATCGAAGTGGAAAAAGATCATGTGAAGGTTACTGCCGCTGAAGATAAGATGACTTTCCGCGGTACGATCCACATCGAAGATATCATGAACCTTGAAGGAGCCCCGGTGTTGGAAGTCGGGAAAATGGTCCGCAAGCCGATGTATGATACCAGAACCGTTCATTCCGGAACCGGCATCGACTATTATCCGGATCAGGAACTTATTGGATTGCTCCATGCCGGGTACAACAGTATCGATCTTTTCATGGAAGGGATCGACCGCAACCATATCGGTTACTGCGATTTCGGTGAAATAATGGAACGGGCATCCCGTTTGGGGATCTCCTGTGAATTTCACAACTATGTCCAGACATTTATTCATCCTGATGAAGACGGCGCACAGGAAAAGTTTGACAGAGCCTATGGTGATATCATAAAACGCTATCCCCATTTGAACATTATCGGTCTTTGCGGTGAAGCCCTTGAATTTCCCAGTAAAGATCCTGCCACCACCGGAAAAAATCACCGGTACAGCGTGGTAGACGGTATTCCGGATACCCGTCCCAGTCCGGGGTGGTATCCATGCAAAGATTATCCTGCTTATATCCAACGTATCGAAAAAGCGGTCCACAAATACAATCCCGATGTCAAGGTGCTTTTCAGTACCTACAACTGGGGATATGCGCCGTTGGAACTGCGTAAAAAGTTTTTGGAAAATTTTCCGGAAAATGTCGGACTTTCCGTATGTTTTGAAATCTTTTCCCAGCGCAAACTTGAAGGATTGCATACTCCGGTCATGGATTATACCATTTCTGCTGATGAGCCGGGATATTATTTCAGCAGCGAATGTGCGGCTGCTGCCAAACTTGGTATTCCGCTCACAGGAAATGTCAATACCGCCGGTATCGCATGGGATTTCGGCTGTATTCCGCTGGTTCCGGCTCCGGCAAAGCTGCTGAAACGCAATCTGCATTTGCGCGAAGCCTGTAAAAAGTGGAATGTGAAGGATCATTATGCGACTCACCACTACGGCTGGTGGAACAGCGTCGCCGCAGATCTGGGGAAATGGAGCAGC
>JAFVRT010000243.1 GCA_017504125.1 Lentisphaeria bacterium | reverse complement strand
GATCCGGATCAATCCGAGGAAATGAATGAACGTATTGCCCTTTTGATGAGAACAGCAGGCAGTACCGATGATATTTCAGGAGCCAAAGGAGTCAACGCAGCTATCCTTGACAAGTTTATTGCAGAAAGTGCCGCATTTGTCGCATGGGATGACCAGCTGCAGGCGGATGACGGGACATTGCGCTGTTTCGGAGAAAATACTCAGGCCGTATACGAAAAGTTTCTCGCCATAAAAGAAGATATCGACAACTATTTTCTCAATTCTGAAACGCTGGAGTTTTTCAGCGTTGAGCCGGAACGGGTGGCAAAAAAAGATCTTGCTGCCGATGTCCGTGCGCCGCAGGATATCAAAAGCATGCTGGAAAAATCCGTCCTGGCTCTGCCGAGGGCAGACAGAACTCTCGATCTTAACGATAAACTCAACCCCCTGCTCCGTGGAAAAGTTGAAAGTTTCTTCTCAATTCCCGAAGGAGCAGCAATGCTCAGCGACAATCGCCTTTCCATTGACGAATGGCAGAATTTCAAAAGTAAAATTGCTCCGTACGATGCATGGAGCAAAGCAAAACCTGCATTTGCAGCTCTTTATGCCGCTGAAAACAAAGAACTTCTCAAGTCGGCTGCGGCAGACGATGTGATGGCCCAGCTGCGTACAGCTCTGGCAAATGATCTGAATGCCGGAACTGCTCTGGCAGGTATCGATGTGCTGCACAAGCTCATGCTTTTCCAGCGTTTCCTGAAGCCATTGCTGAACACTTTTGTTTCCATGTCATCTCTTTTCAATTTGGAAACATCATCTCCGCTGCAGGCCGGAAAGCTGGTCATGGATGGACGACACTTCACTCTGGCAGTCCCGGTAAACGATCTGGCAGAACACAAAAAAATCGTTGCCATGAGCAACATCTGTGTACTTTATGTGGAGCTTTCCCCCAGCAGTACGATAAAACCGCCATTCAAAACGGTGGCCGTGGCTGTAAGTTCCGGCAATATGCGGAATCTCTTTGTCGGTAAACGCGGATTGTTTTTCGGAGCTGACGGCGGAGTTTTTGATGCAAAAGTTATCGCTTTCATCGAACAACCGGTTTCCATCAGCGAAGCAATGAAAAACCCGTTCTTCCGTTTCGGGAGCTTTATAGGTGATCAAATCACCAAGTTCCTCAACACAAAATCAGCCGGAGCTCAGAAAGATCTGGGAGGACAGATCGCCTCAGGTAAAGTTCCTCCTGTCGCTCCCGCGCCCCAAAGCGGCAATGCATCAATGCTGCTTATGAGCGGCGGTATCGGTATTGCCGCACTGGGAAGTTCCGTGGCATTTATAACCAAACAGCTGCAGAATGTTTCCATCTGGAACATTCTTTCAGTTCTGTTGGGTATCGTACTGATCTTCGGCGGTCCGGTGGTGGCGATCTCGCTTTTCAAACTTTTCCGCCGCGACCTTTCCAGATTTCTGGAAGCAACCGGATGTGCAGTCAACCGCAGGATGAGAATGAGCCGGAAAATGGGCGAAATATTCACATTCCAGCCCACTCTGCCCAAAGGTAAAAAGCTCCGCAGTAATTTTGTTTCACGCAAGATCGAAGGTGCCTGGAAATCCCGACTGCTGACTGTTTTCGTTATCGTAATCATCGCTGCAGTATGCTGCGGGATATGGTATATGCGTGGACAGGAACGGATCCAAAATGCAAAGCTTGCAGCAGAATGCAAAAAAACAACTGTTCCAGCTCCCCAATCCCAGACAAAAGATAAAAAAGCAACTGCCGTAAAAGATGCCAAAAAAATCTCTGTTCAGGTTCAACCGGTAAAAAACGCACCGGCGAAAGCCGCTGCAGATAAAAAATAAAAAATGTAATCAACCATACCTAAAGAAAGGATAATCACCATGAAAGTTCCGTTGCTGGATCTCTGCCCCCAATATAATTCCATGAAAGATGAAATTCTCAAAGAGATCGCTGAAGTTTGCGAATCTCAGCGTTTCATTCTCGGTGCTAAAGTTGAAAAACTGGAAGCTGAACTTACCAGCTATTGCCGTTCTGCCGGTTGTGTCGGTGTTACCAGCGGTTCTGATGCTCTGCTTATCGCTCTCATGGCTGAAAATATCAAACCCGGAGATGAGATCATCACTTCTCCTTTCACCTTTTTCGCAACTGTCGGAGCGATCGTCCGCGCCGGTGCCAAACCGGTCTTTGCCGACATCGATCCGGTGACATTCAATATCGATCCGGCCAAAGTTGCGGAAAAGATCACCCCCAAGACCCGTGCCATCATTCCGGTACACCTTTTCGGTCAGGCCGCCGATATGGATCCCATCATGGATCTTGCCGCCAAACACAATCTTTTCGTGATCGAAGATGCCTGCCAGGCTATCGGTGCTGAATACAAAGGCCGCCGGGTCGGTTCCATCGGCGATTACGGTGCTTTCAGTTTCTTCCCCAGCAAGAATCTGGGCTGCTTCGGCGATGGCGGAGCAGTCAGCTGCAACAGCGCAGAGCGCACTGCTCTGCTCAAAGTGTTCCGTAACCACGGACAGAGCGGAACCTACATCCATGAATATGTAGGCGGCAACTTCCGTCTTGATGCACTTCAGGCGGCAATTCTTTCCATCAAACTGCGGGATCTGGATTCCTGGAGCGAAGCCCGCCAGCGCAATGCGGCAGAATATGATGAGCTTTTCAAAGATCTGGAAGCCAAAGGAGTTATCACTGCCCCCAAGAAAGCGGCCTATGATGTCCGTCATATCTACAACCAGTACGTGATCCGGGTCAAAGACGGCAAGCGCGATGCGCTCAAAGCGTTCCTTGCTGAAAAAGAGATCGGCTGTGCAGTATACTATCCGCTGTCGCTCCATCTGCAGACCTGCTTCAAAGATCTTGGCGGCAAAGCCGGAGATTTCCCGGTCTGCGAAACCGCAACTTCAGAAGTTCTCGCGCTGCCCATCTATCCGGAATCAACTTCCGCACAGCGTCAGTATGTTTGCGACTGCATTACTGAATTTTTCGCTAAATGAGTAAAGCAAAATATTCCACAGCAGCCACATATCTGCGGCTGCTGGGTTATGTCAAACCGTATTGGAAAGTTCTGACAATAGGGATCCTCGCCGGTATGTTGGTCGGCGGTTCCCTTTTTGTTACTTTGACCATTATCCCCAAAATGATCGGAACTGTAGATCCGGGCAATGCAGTTGTGCTGCGAGATAATTCTGCGGATACCAATGCTGCATTGCAAAAAGATCCCAAACTGCAAAAAATACTGGATCAGGCATCTTCTGTTATCAGCGAATTTCATCTGCCTGCAGAAATACATGGCAGTACGGTTACCGTTACATGGCCCAAAAAATTCAGTTTCAATGTCGTCGATGCCAAAGGCTGCATCGCCTGGCAGCTGGTAACATTGTACGGAGTATTTTTCGTTCTGGCCTGGCTGGTCAAAAATGTTGCCCATTATATCAATGGTTTCTGCACCAGATATGTTGGAGCCAAAGCGGTTGCGGATCTGCGCAATGACATATTCCGCCACCTCACCGGACAATCCATGAAGTTTTATGCCGGTACCGATACCGGTACACTCATAAGCCGCTGTACCAACGATACTTCAGTTCTTGAATATTCGATTTCCCACAGCATAGAAGACCTTACCAATGCTCCGCTTCAGATACTGGGATGTGCCTGTGCCATAGCAGTAGCTTGCCGGCAGTATGAAAATTATGCTCTTTTACTGGTACTGCTTTGCGGATTTCCGCTGGTCGTGATGCCGGTATATATACTGGGACGGAAGATCCGCAAGATCTTCAAGAAAAGTTACAGTTACATCGCGGTGGTATTTTCCAGAATGCATGAGGCTTTCGCCGGTATTTCCGCGATAAAAGCCTTTCATACCGAAAATATGGAAAATGAAAGATTCGTTGCCGTTAACAAACGGTATGTAAAACAGGTGATCCGCGGCATACGGCTGCACATGCTGGTTTCTCCGACTATGGAACTCGTGACTGTAACAAGTGCCCTGGTATTCATGATCTACAGTTACAGCCGCGGCGTCACTCTGTCGGAACTGACAGCTCTGCTTGCTCCTGTTTTCATGGCTTACCGTCCCATAAAAGATCTGGCCAAAGTATTTACTGCGCTGCAGAAATCCATGGCGGGTGCAGACCGGTTCTTTGAATTGCTGGACACCCATGTGGAACTTCCGGAAAAAGAGAATGCCGTTGAT
>JAFVRT010000242.1 GCA_017504125.1 Lentisphaeria bacterium | reverse complement strand
GTTTGTTTTCATCAAAAGATTTGGTGGCATAGCTTTGAACATTGACATAGAGTTTGTCCCCGTCAAGTTCGTGACGGCCTTCTTCTATTTTTCCATCTCCGCATTTTCCGAGAAAATCAATGAGCTTCGGCATTACTTCAGGTGCAAGAGAAATGTAAGACGGCAGATTTTCAAGTCGATCAAAAATCATAGGTGTTCCTCCAATGGTAAAAAAAAAGTTTCTATGTAGGGATACCTAAAATAACCGCAAAGAATGATAATTTCAAGTTCGCCGGTAAAAAAATGTGAATAAATCATGAAAAAAACTTGAAAAATATAACGGGATGTGATAAATTATGGTATGATATTGTAACTTGAAAAATATTAAAGAAAAAAAGGCTTGAACCAGATGAATTTTCAATACCTGTCCAGACTGTTTTCGACGGATATCGGCATCGATTTGGGAACCGCTAACTGTCTTGTATATGTCCGGGATCTTGATCGTTTGGTACTCAATGAACCGTCCGTGGTGGTGCGTCAGGTCAATACTCACGAGGTTCGGTATGTCGGAGCAAGAGCTAAAGAAATGTTGGGAAAAACTCCCACAAATCTCGAAGCTATCCGTCCTATGAAAGATGGTGTTATCGCCAACTTCGAAGTAACAGAGGCGATGCTGCGTGAGTTTATCCAGAAATCACTGAAACAAGTTCCCTGGTATCGCCGTCTGCTGCCGCCGCGCGTCGCGATCGCCGTTCCTTCCGGAATTACTGAAGTGGAGATCCGCGCCGTTAAAGACAGCAGCAAACGCGCCGGGGCAGGGCAGGTCAAACTGGTTGAAGAACCTATGGCTGCAGCCGTCGGTGTGGGACTTCCTGTCAGCGCGCCATGCGGAAGTATGATCGTTGATATTGGTGGCGGGACTACTGAAGTGGCTGTTATTTCTCTGGGAGGTATCGTTTATTCTGACAGTATCCGGGTCGGTGGTGATGAACTTGACGAAGCTATCATGCAGTACATGCGCAAGAATTACAACCTTATGATCGGTGTGCTGACTGCAGAAAGAATAAAAATCGATATCGGCAGTGCATATCCTGTAAGAGACGATGTGACTATGGAAGTCCGCGGTTTGGATATGAATGGCCATGTGCCGAAAACAGTTACCATAACAGGCGAAGAAGCCCGTGAAGCACTTCAGGAGCAGGTTCGCAACATTGCCGAAAAGGTGCATGCTGTTTTTGAACATTGCAAACCGGATCTTGCCGCTGATTTGGTGGAACACGGTATCATGTTGGCCGGCGGCGGTGCGTTGCTGCTCGGCTTGGATAAATTGCTGACAGAAGAAACCGGTCTGCCGGTTTTTGTGGCTGATGAACCGCTCAATGCAGTTGCCAAAGGTACCGGATTGATGTTGAACGAAGAAGATATGTGGGATTATAATGAAAATTGATCTTTCCAAACTCAAGCCTATCGAGCTGAGCGATAAAAAGTTTTTTGATGCCGCCGCAGTCAAGATGAATACTCAAAGCTGCGAATGCAGTTTTGCCAATCTTTTTATGTATGCCAAACCCTATGATCTGGCCTATGTGAAGATCGGAGAGCGTTTGGTCGTGTGTGAAAAAAAGGCCCGTTCCATCCATTATCCTATGGGAGAGTGGACTCCGCCGGAGGAATTGAAACAAATCAATGCGGCCTTTATCGAAGCCGGATTGACCGATGGCGGTATTTATGATGTGCCGGAGGAATTTCTGGACAGGCATCCTGATTGCGACAGTTTTTTCGATCTTGAATATGATGAAGGCATGATCGATTACATGTTTTCCATTGATAAAATCGCTACATTCAACGGTCCCAAACTCCGTAAAAAGCATAATCTGGTCAAACAGTTTCAGGCTAACTGGCCTTATGCGGAAGTCCGTCCGGTAACAAAGGAGGAGATCCCGGTGGTCGAGGCCCTGGCTATTGAGCTGAATTCCCGGATGGAGCCTTGTGAGTTTCTTGATGAGGAAGCTGTTGCCATGCAGGAGGCGTGGGCTCACTTTGATGAACTCAAACTGGGCGGTATCGTAATGTATGCCGAGCCGGGATATCCGGCCGGATTCTCGATTTTCAGCATGCTTCCGGCTGATACTGTGGATATCCACTTTGAGAAAACCGATCATTCTGTGAAAGGAGCTTCGCAGACTTTGACATGGCAACTGGCTATCGCTTTGAGGGGAAATGCCAAGTTCATGAACCGTGAACAGGATATGAACGAACCGAATCTCCGTCATGCCAAACGCTCACTTGATCCGGAGCGTTTCTTCAAACGCTACTTTTTGCGTCAGAAATGATCGGCGTGATATTTTACAGCAAATAAAAAGGCTGCGGTATTTTTCGCAGCTTTTTTTGTTTGTATTGTTTTTGTTGATCGAAAATCAGATGAAGCGGCGCATCCCGGTATGCCAGATAAGTTTTTCACCCCATAATGGGGCAAGAGCAGCAGTTCCTGTTTCTTCTACGGATTTTCTTTCTGCATCGAGCAGCGTGTATGGAACCGCATAACATGATGGCTGTATGGGAGGCGTATGACGCATTTCAAACATGTGCGAGTAGAGTACGCTTGCCGGATGGAATTTTTCTACTGCTGCCGGCACACTGAGTCCGACCCGGGGATGAGGAATGAAGATATCCACTTCTCCTTGAGGAGTCAGCTGTGAAACATCTCTGGAATCTCCGGTGGCATATATGGTACAGCCGTTGCCGATGCGTATCAGGTAAGCTGTTACAAATTTTTTCAGAATTGGATTGTGATCGTTTTCCTGAGTTGAGATTTTTATTCCGTTCAATTCCAGTTCCGCCGGAGGACGGTGAAATCCGGGGGCAGGGTGGAAATTACTTACAACTTGTTTCTGATTGGCGGTCATCGCCCTGAGAAGTTCAAGGGTATAATGGTCAATATGATTGTGAGTGGTGAGGATAAAGTCGAGATAAGGTTCAAGCTCAACAGCCCGTCTGTGATTGATGTCTATACCAAAGGTGGTGGTGGGAGTTTTTATTACATATCCCATGTTATACAAGTGCCACATTATTACTTCATTGGCAGCCGGAGTAGTATTGGGTATCTCAGAAATAATCCTGTCAAGAGCTTTTTCGTAAAAATACAATATCGGATACTTTTGCTGCAATTCATTGATTTCAGCCGGATCGGTGATATTTCCTGCGGAATAGGGGGTAAAAATGGTATTGCGCATCATCAGAACACCATTTTGGATAAGATGGTGCGCAGTTTTGCGCCCGCTGCTTTCTTCGGAAGGAAAATCAGCAGAGTCAATCAAATTTTTGAAATTTTCCACGGAAGGAGTGATCTCGGAGCCTGATATGCTGTCAACGATACTGCATGCAAGCGAAAGCGGTTCGCCGCCAATAGATTTTACCGTCGCGATCAACAGATTTTTCCCTCGTTTTACTTTGCCGGCAGTTATGAAATTATCTGCGGCAGGAGGAATCGGATAGGGTTTATTGCCACATTCCCTTTTGTCGATAAGTAAGGAACCGTTCAAAAATATCTGAAAAAAGTAACATGCTCCGGTACCGAATGAGAGAATTTCGTCTGCTGAACAGTTGAATTCACAAAAAAACAATGCAGATTCCGGTTCGGTGGATATACTCTCGGAAGTCCATACATTATTATCGAATTCAATTCTTTTGCCCCGGATACCATCGACTTCTTCCGGAACTGTTGTGAAATTTTCAAATTTTCTGTTTTCTGTGTCGACCCCGAAAAAAACGGTCCATTGACCAAGCATTTTTACAGTCTCCATTTTTGCGTTTTTTACCACTATCGGTGTCTACTATAGCATATTTATCGCATTTTTTCAAATTTAAAGGCAGAAAAAACGCCGGAATATTTTTCCGGCGTTGAGAATCTGCAGAAACAGATTACTTGGTGGCAGCAGCCTTGGGAGCGGCCTTCTTGACAGGAGCCTTCTTGACAGGAGCCTTCTTGACAGGAGCCTTCTTGGCCACGGCCCTCTTTGCCACGGGCTTCTTGACCACAGCCTTCTTGGGGGCAACCTTCTTGGCGGCCTTCTTGGGAGCAGC
>JAFVRT010000241.1 GCA_017504125.1 Lentisphaeria bacterium | reverse complement strand
TGCCGCTGCAAAAGATGTGATGAGTTCCGCCGGAAACATCCTTGCGCCGATGACAGCGAGATCATGTGGCAGGTCATCGCCGGAGTCGCATGGAAAATGAAAGCCAAATATCCCGGCAAATTCATCGCTACTCTGGTATATCCCCCCAAAGAACAGATGCCCAAAAGCGTGAAACTTCCTGACAATATCAAAGTCTGCATCTGCCTCCCCGGCCCCAAAACAGTTCACGATGCCAAAGCAATGAAAAAACAGCTGGACACCGTAAAGGCATGGAGCAAAAAAATCGGCAGGGAAAATGTGGGCATCTGGACCTATCAATGCGAGATCCACGGCGGCAAACTCCCCGGTGTCCCGGAGTATTACCCGGAGTATATGCAGTCCTACCTGAAGCAGATGCTGCCGTATATCACTTCGATGTTCCACGAATACAACGCTCACAATCTCACTTACCGTGTGCTGGAAACCTATCTGCAGACCCGTCTGCAATGGGATCCCGGTGTCGATGTGAAACAGCTCAAAGCAGAGTATCTGCGCCTGTATTACGGCCCTGCAGCCGGTCAGATGGCTGAGATCACTGCACTTATGGAAAAAAACTGGCAGCGTTACAAAAAGGTTTCCGCCAATATCGTCGATCCGTCACAACAGCGGCTCGGAGTATTCCGCGACTACCGTCCTTTGAAAAAAGCTGTCTGGAGCAAGGTCTACGACAAGAAAGAAATGGCCCGGATCAACGCATTGCTGACCAGTGGAGAAAAAGCCGCCGGCAAAACCATTTACGGTGAAAGACTCAAACGGTTCCGCCGTCATGTGTACAATTACATGGTGAAAGAACGCGCTGAAGTCATGGATCTGGATGACCTTTCGCCTGACATAGCTCTTTCCTCCGCTCCGTGGGCAAAGCAGAAAAGCCTCAAACTCGTTTCGGCTCACCGGGATGATACGGTGCTGAAGTCTGAAGCTGCGGCTCAATTCAGATGTGAAAAGGGGATACTCCACATCAGAGTCAGAGTTAAAGAACCCGCCATGCCGCAGGTCAAAGTCACATCCGGTATTAAAAATGGCTCAATGGAGCTTTCTCTTGATTACTGTTTCGAGGTCTTTCTTTTCACCCCGGCAAACAACACGATCCACCAGTACATCATCAGTGCCGGAAACAAAGCAAGCAAGCTGACAGCTTCGCCCTATGAACGCAAATGGTCAGTACCGGTCCGGGCCGAATATGCGGTGAAAAAGGATAAAACCGGATTTCTGCTGGAGTTTTCACTTCCTCTTGCCGTACTTGGCAAAGATCTCAAAGGTCTTAAATTGAATATCACACGGGAACGCCATTTGAAAAATGCCGATCCGGAATACTCCACATTATCGCCTGCTTCGCTGCTGGGCAACTGGCACAACACCGACAGTTATGCCAGAATCACAATAAAGTAAGCATGAATCCCTTTTCTATCCGGCAGATCAACGGGTTTCCCGCACTTTTCAAAGACGGGAAACCTTTCAACCAGATCGCTTTCTGGTCAAGTGATGTGAATGAGGAGGATTTTGCCGCCTTCCGCAAGGCAGGGATCACCCTCTTTACCTGTTTCCGTTCCGGTCCCTACTTTGACAACCCCTACTGGGTGGGCGAAAATGAATACGACTTTTCATACTACGACAAGTTTCTGAATCTTTTCCGCGAAGCAGTACCCGACGGTTACATAATCCCCCGGATCTTCGTTTCCGCCCCCTACTGGTGGCTGGAAAAACATCCGGAGGAACTCACCTGTTATGCAAAAGAAACTCCCTATACCCGTGACCCCAGAGGCACATACCACGAATCTTTCGCTTCGGAACTCTGGAAACAGGAACAGGGCAACGCTCTGCGGCAGCTGCTGCGCCACTTCAAATCGGCTCCATACGGCGACCGGATCGCCGGAATACACATCGCCGGCGGCAGCTGCGGCGAATGGCACTACTGGGGCAATGTTTTCATGCCCGACTGCGGCAGGGCCATGAGTGAACGCTTCGGCAAAACGATACCGCCGCCGGAAAAACGGGGACCGGATTTTTTCAAATGCTTCTACACCTCAACGGTAGATGCAATAGATCATTTCTGCAGGATCGTCAAAGAAGAATCCGATTATCTCACCGCGGTGTTTTACGGTTATCTGAATGAGTCCGCCAATCTCTACGCCGCCCATTGCGCCGTGGAGGAATTTCTGAAACTGGAAAGCGTGGATATCGTTTCCGCGCCCCACACCTACGCCCGCCGTCCGGGCGGCATGGACGGATATTTCCGGGCTTTCCCGGCCTCCCTTGCCCGACACGGCAAACTCTTTCTCGACGAATCAGATGACCGTACCCCCCTTGCCGTCAACCACTATTATGCGGGCAAGCGCATAAGTGCCGAAACCCCCGGTGAAGCGGTAGAACTTTTCTGGCGGGAGTTCGGTAATGCCTCCACCCATTGCCTCGGCCAATGGTTCATGGACATCGACGGCGGCATGTTCCGGGATGAACTCTACATGAAAACCATCGCCGACATCGTCAAATGCGGAGAACATATTGCCCTGCTGCCTAAAAAACGCCTTTCTGAAATCGCGGTGATCTTTGACACCACAGGCACATGGCATTACTCCCGCGATGAAATTTCTTCTCCCATAGCCTTCGCCGGCAGTACCATGCTGCAGCTTGCCCGGACAGGCGCGCCCTTTGATACCTGGTGCGCCGCCGATATGTCAGCAGAACTCATGGCGCAGTACAAAGTCATCATCATGGGCGATGCCACAGCACTTTCAGATGAAGCCCGTCAGGTGCTGAAAGAACTCCGCTGCAGCAGCCGTACCTTTATATGGCATCCGGACTCCGGAGCGGTTTCAAGATACAATAAAATGAGCTCCGCCGAAAGCCGCCGCGACCTGACCGGAACTGACGGTACAGCTGATACCGATATCAATTTCGGATCATGGCGTTCCGTCTACCGCAGCAGAAACGACATAAGTGCCGCAGAACTGCGGCAGATCTGCCGTGAAAGCGGCGTACATATTTACAGCGAAACAGATGATGTTTTTTCCTGTTCAGCCAATGTACTCATGCTCCACGCATCATCAGCAGGCATGAAAACCGTTACTCTGCCGGCTGCCGCCGCAGTAACCGGACTGCGGCACAAAAAAGATTTCGGAGTCTGTAAAGAATTTTCATTCCATCTCGAACACGGCGAAACTGCATTGTTTGAACTGGAATATTTACCCGAAGGCCCCGGATCAAAGTAAAAAAATATGGGATCACCGGTCAACACTTGAAAAGTTCTGTTTACCGGTGTATGTTATAAAAGATATTTTTGACAATTTAATTTGAAGTACAGATCATGAATGCAAAACCTAAAACCATGGACGAACATCTCGAATACCTTTTTGAGATAGTCAAATTGAAACTTTTCTTTCTTGCCCGCTGGCAGAATGAACATCCGGAAGAAGAATTTTCATTCATCCTCCGCAACCGGGTGGATATATTCCGGAAAACCGATATCAACCCCGAAGGTCTGGTTCCCGTGGGAGAATACTTCGAACTCCCCAGATGGCAGGCTCTCGAAAAGCGTCTGTTTGAGATCTATACCATGGTCAAAGGGGATGAAAAGTGTTTCGAGGAGTGGGGCTTTGACTATCTGCGCCCCTGTATCGAACGACGCTGCGAAAGGGATTTCTACGATGTTTCAAGGATCACCGCCTACCAGTGCGGATTCCTGCGCCACAACCCCGCCCCGAATGAAGACGGTAAAACCCTGGGATTCCACATCGCCAATGACCGGACTCCCGACTCCTTTTTCAGCGATCCGGAACACATAAAAGAGTGCTTCGGAAAACTTATGGATGTGGCGGAACAACGCTTCAAACTGGTCAATATCGGCACCGGCACATGGCTGAACAGCGTTCCCAAATGGCTGGCACTTTTCCCGCAGGAGTGGCAGGATCACATGGGTGAACCCGACATGAATATCCGCTGGCACTACGGTTTCTGGGGTCAGTTCATCAACGCCCGCGGATGCTTCAATGCCAGAGCAGCCGCAGTATTGCGGGAAACAGGACGGATGCCATATCTGCGCCGGGTGAGTTACTGCTCGATCAAAGCCATGCGCGCTCATCTCGAAACTCTGTAAGCCGGGAGCCGGGAAATGTACGATCTCAGCAGTCTGGTGCCGGAGTTTCAATGTCCCGATGCCAATATTGAAGAAATATTCCGCTACCGGTGGGAGGCCTACTCAACTCACCTTTTCAAGCGGGCAAACGGCAAATATATCGTTACCGAATTTTCCATCCCGGTGAGCCACTCCGGTGTGGACGGCACGATCAGCTGCCCTGCTCATCACCACATTTATGAAGGACGCTGGATAAAAAAGCGTACTTTCATGAAAGATTATATTTCTTTCTGGTGCAGCAGCGAAGCAAAGCCCCGTCTTTACAGTTTCCCGCTGGCGGACAGTTGTTTCAAATACTGTCTTGTGTCCGGAGATATGAGCCTTGCGGCAGAACTTTTTGATGCCATGGCCGAGAATTATTTCCAATGGGAACAGGAGCGTTTCGACAGCAATCAGGGACTTTTCTGGCAGATACCCGACCGGGACGGCATGGAGTTCGCACTTCTGGCCCTGAGTTACGGCAAAAGCCACGGCGGCGAAGGATACCGCAGTACGATCAACAGTTACATGTACGCCGATGCCGCAGCTTTAAGCATCATGGCTGAAATGTCGGGCCGTCCGGAAGATGCCCGCAAATTCAGGGAAAAAGCTGATACCCTCAGGAAAAATTTTCTTTTGCTCCTCTGGAACAAAAAACGGTCGTTTTTCACAGACCGCCGCCGGGACAACCGTTTTTTTATCGACGGACTTGAACTCCACGGCTATGTGCCGTGGTGTTACGGCATACCTGATGAAAGATTCAACAGCGCATGGAAATATATCATTGATGAAGAATATTTCTGCGCCCCCTGCGGCCTGCGTACCGTGGAAAAAAATCATAAAGATTATCTCGTGGAACACGGCAGACCCGGAGGATGCATGTGGAACGGCTGGTGCTGGCCTTTTGCCTCATGTCAGGCTCTGGGAGCCATGGCCAATCTGCTCAATGATTATGAACAGACTCCCGTGGGATCTGAAGACTACTTCAAACTGCTGAAAACTTACACCATGTGCCACTATAAAGACGGGATCCCCCATCTGGCCGAAAGCTATGATCCGGAAGAAGGGTACTGGTATGCCGACTTCGGCCCCCGGAGCGTCAATTACAACCACTCCACTTACTGCGATCTGATAATCACCGGCCTTGCCGGATTCCGGGTCCAAAATGACGGCAGCGTGAAAATAAATCCCCTGATCCCGGCTTCATGGGATCACATGGCACTCCGCAACATTCCATTCCGTAACCGGTCTGTGGATATCATTTTTGACCGTACCGGAAAAAATCACGGCATGGGCAGGGGATTGTTTCTGCTGGCAGACGGTCATACCGTTGCTCAAAGTTCACTTCCCGGCGAAAAACTTTTCTGGCGTCCGGAGTAAAACACGGGCCGCGGATTGAAATCATCGCGGCCCGGTCAGGTTATTTTTCCGGAAGTTCAAAAAGCTCCACCTGATCGATCCAGGCGGTACCCCGGTTGTACTTTTTGAAGCGGCTGATATGAAGATAACAGCGGTTTATATTCTGCCGGAGATTTTTCGGAGTCCGGAATTCAAAACTCTGATATGTCCACGGCATGGTTCCCACATATTTGCTGTTGGGGGGGAATGTTATGACCTTGCGGGGCAATATGCCGCAGTCAAGAGCGAAAACCACACCTCCGCCCCACTGGAAAAGACTTTCGATATTGTCAAGTTTTATATAATAATTTATCCGGTAACGGGTATCCGGTTTGAGAAAAGGCATATCGTAATATATCACTCCGTCGCAATTTCCGTCAAGACGCAGTGAAACGCCGCCGGTACGGAAGATCCGGGTATCCTGAATAAGTTTCGCTCTCGAAGCACTGCACCAGCGCAGGGGAATATGCTTGCCAAGACGGTTGCCGATCTGTTTTTCAGTAAAGTCGCCGCCTTTTATCAGAGATTCCGGAGTTGTTTTTTTGAATTCCAGAGTGCCGTAATTTTCCACATCATGTCCCCGGCGCACTCTGGGACTCCAGGTCTGGAAAGGATCCCGTTTATCGCCGATGAAGCGTGAACGCAGTACATTGAAAACGATTTTTTCTTTGGCAGCTTTCATATTTTTCCGTGGCAGTTTGAGTTCCAGGCTCCAGGATTTTCCGGGAGTCACGCTGACGCGCCATTGGGCTCCGGAGTTCCATTTCCAATCCAGCAGCGGCCGGAAACTGTTGTCTGAAAGCGAACCGGAGGAATTGAAAATCAACTGATACCCTCCTTTCCGGCTGCAATCGGTGTTCAAAAAGAGTTCCACATCGTTATCCTGCCAGATATTGGTATCATCGCGTCTGCGTTTTATGGAAGTCATCTTTGAAGTCAGCGGTTCCTCGCAGTTGATGAAGAAATAAAAGTTTTTATCATCCCGCAAAGCCTTGAAACTGGTACGGACTTCCACCGCTTCGGATTTGACTTCCGGATCAGGCAGCAGAAAATAAGATCCGGCTCTGCTCCACGCCTTGTCGTCAGCTTTACCGTCGATGATGATTTTTTCTCCTTTTTCAAGTGCGGGCATCACGCCTTTCCAACCGGCCACGGCCACGGTCGATTTATTGTATTCTTCAGCACCTTGGCAAAGCGGTGCATAGAACTTTGCGGTCATGAATTCCACTCTTTCCCGGAACTCAGGAGTTTTGGCGGTCTTGTTCCCGGCTTTTTCAAGGAGTTTCTTCAATCTTTACATTTCAGCAGGTGTGTAGATCTCGCGCCACAGCATGAAATCCGAAGGCTTCACCGTTACCGGTCCGGTGGGACCTTCCACAGTACGGCCGACGATCTTTTTCATCCAATGCCGTTCAAGGGTGTTGAAAAACTCCTCCATCTCAGCGGCAGCCGGACCGAACATCTTATCATAATGTTCTTTCAGCAATTTGTCCACATCAGCTTTGGAATCCCACATCACCTTGCCGAAAATGAAATAATTGAGGTAGCCGTAGATCCATTGATCGGACTCTGCTTCAAGAAAAGCTCCGAAAATATACGGGGCGACCCGTTTGAAGTAATTCCCCGTCGCCACCGGCGTGAAGTTGGGTACAAGGGGAATCATGGCGGAACATTTGGTGGCATAAGTCCAGATATACGGACGCGCTCCCAGTTTTTTGTTCCACGCCTTCAACCGGGCATCCTGTACCGCCTGCCGCGGAGTGCCGTCGGCCCAGGGGCCGGTAAGGGCGATCATCACCAGCATATTGTCGGGGATCTTCACATTGGGCACAAAAGCATAGGGCGTATAAGCCATGGTGAGCAGATATCCGGGAATTTTTTCTTCTTTGATCTTCCGGGCGATCCGGGTCTTGAATGCCCAGATGTAATCAGACGACTTCTGGGAGTCAGGATTATTCCAGAGGATCCCGCTGTAATGAGGTTTGCATTTTTCGCAGCGGCACGGAGTGAAAGAGTCATTGGGCATGATATTGAAAAAACCCGGACTCTGATTTCCGGAAGGCCACGCCGGTTTCCCGTTTTTGAAGAAGGCATTTCTCGATTTGGCACTTGCTCCGGTCAATATTGCTTTGGCATCGAGATATATTTCGTGTTCCAGATCTTTGGAACTCAGACACAGCTGGCCGCCCTGATGGAATCCTTGCTTTTCCTCGCCGCCGATGATCCTGCCGCCCCGGTCGTCCAGGGCAAAAAAGTCCGGACGGCTTTTCCCGAAACGGGTATTGAGTGCCAGATGAGCAAGGCCGTGGCAGCTCTGCAAAGGAGTATTGTGCTGCAGACGGTACTGTCTGACTGCCTGAGCATATCCGGTTCCCGGCGTGGTTTTGTCATACCACTTGATACCACCTCCGCCCCGGAAGGGGTCAACGCTGTACATGACCCGGTGCTGCATATCGGGACGGTCGCTGATATCCATCGCCGGAACGCTCCACTTTTTCAGTTTCGGAATGATCGTTCCCACCGGACCGGGGAAGTAAAACCGGACTCCGGCAAAGCGTTCAAGGAAGTCGTAAACCGCATAGAATGTCCCCATGGAACTGGAGCCGTTGTCCAAACCGGCAAGAATGATGTCCCCCTTGAAACTTTTGATGCAGAACCCGCCCCATTCCAATCTTGAAGGATCAAAACCGGCAGCTTCGGCACTGGCCTGATCTCCCACGATCAACGCAGTTTTTTTACCGCTTTTTCTGTCCCTGACATGAAGTTTCACTCCCAGAGCCTTGCTCAGGACTTCTGCCATTTCGCCGGCCGCCATACGGGAAAAAGGCGTCTTCCCCGCCACGATCTCAAAATTTGCTTTACCGTCGGCAAAAAGCAGTTGTTTTTTTGAATCATCCAGTTTGCAGAAACGCTTCATCACAGGCTTGGGATCAAAACGCTTCCCTGTTCCGGAAAGTGAAAAAGCCGTTACGGCAACCAACAGAACAGCGATACTTTTCAACATAGTTCTTCATCCTTTTTTTCAAATAAGCAAGAAAACGCGCAACTGCATATACTATATCACATCACAAGGTCTTTTTCAAGACTGCTGTCCCTGAGCAGCCGCCTTCTGAAGTTCCCGGCGGAGCGAAGTTACCACATTTCCGAAGTAATCAAGTGCGGAGATCACCGGTTCACGGGTGGAAAGATCCACTCCGGCATCTTTCATGATATCCAGCACATCTTTGGAACTTCCTGCTTTCAGGAATCCCAGATATGCTTCGCGCAACTCTTTTCTGCCGCTGCGGAGATTGGCCGCAAGTTTCAACGCCGCTGACATGCCGGTCGCATATTTGTACACATAAAAATTGTAATGGAAATGGGGTATCCTTGCCCACTCAAGGGCAATTGCTTTATCCGGTTCCATGGCGGGGCCGTAAAACTCTTTATTGAGTTCGTAATATTTTTTGTTCAGCAGTTCCGCCGTCAGCGGAGTACCCTGTTCCACGCTTTCGTGCATAAAAAGTTCAAACTCCGCAAACATGGTCTGCCGGTAGATCGTACCCCGGATCTCATCGGCCAGATGTCCGTAAAGATAAGCCCGGAACGCCGGATCGCTGCTTTGCTCCAGCAGATGCTCAAAAAGCAGTATTTCGTTGGTGGTGCTGGCTACTTCAGCCACAAAAATACGGTAGTCCGCATACACATAAGGTTGAGTGCAGTTGGAAAAATATGAATGCATGGAGTGTCCCAGTTCGTGAGCCAGAGTGAACACATCGTTCAGCGTGCCCTTGAAGGTCATCAGCACATAAGGATAAGTGTCAAAACAACCGCTGGAGTACGCCCCTGAACGCTTGCCTTTGCGTTCAGGAGTATCGATCCACCGCTGTTTGAAAGCAAGTTCCAGAGCTTTTCCGTATTCGGGGCCGAGCGGTTTCACCGCCGCTTTCACCAATTCCGCCGCTTCGGCAAAGGAATACTCTTTGCGGCAGTCAGGGAGCAGGGGATTGTAGATATCGAACATATCAAGTTTTTCCAGTTTCATCACCTCGCGCCGCAGTTCCATATAATCGTAAAATGCCGGAAGTTTTTCATGTACTGCGGCAATAAGATTGCGGTAAACGCTTTCGGGGACCCGGTCGCCTTCCAATGCGGCATTGAGGGCATTGGGGAAATTTCTGATTTTTGCACCGACAGTATGGCGGCGGACAGTTCCGTCGAGAGTTGAAGCAAAGGTGTTTTTGAACTGGTTATAGGTGCGGTAAAGTTTTTTGAAGGTCCTTTTACGCACTTCGCGGTCCGGATTTTCCATAAGTGAAAGATAGGAACCGTGGGAAAGTTTCACAGCTTTGCCCTTTTCGTCTTTCACCGACCCGAAATCCAGATCCGTATCGTTCAATGTGTTGAAAACATTGGAGGAAAGTCCGAGAACATTGGAGTAACTGCCCAGCAGTTTTTCTTCCGGTTCTGAAAGTATATGCTTTTTTTCCGCCAATATCTCCTGCAGATGACGCCTGTAAGGAGCCAGAACAGCTGAATCAAGGAACTGTGCCATCCGGTCATCAGCGATTTCCATAAGTTCCGGAGTAAAATAGGCTTCCAGCGGCGAAAGCTCCGCCAGAAGTGCATTGAGTTTGCCGTGGCGGGCCCGGCTGGGATCCACACCGGTATCCTGATCCAGAGTCAGATGCGAATAAACATAGACCTTTTCAGTGATCCGGTTGAGTTCCAATCCGGCCTCGACAGCCGCTTTCAGGACTTCAGCCGATTCCCCAAGGCGTCCTTTGAAGGAGGCAAATTTTTCTGTCATGGGTCTGATCATGTCAAAATCCCGCTGCCAATCCTCAAGAGAAGGGTAGATCGCTTCAAGATCCCACACGGGGAGAGATTCATTTTTGTTTGCCATTTTTATTTTTCCTTGTGTTGTGCAAAGTTTTTGTTCAAGATCCTCAAAGTACTGTCCACTCCGGGGAAATCCCGGAACCTGAAACACTTTTTTTCCGCCCCCGGAAACTGCCGGAACAGTTCGGCGGCATATTCATCACCGGCCACGCTCCGGTCGATACCGATTATCAGCGGGGCATCGGGATTTCCGTTGAGATACTCCAGACGCTGCAGCATGGCTCCTTTGTGCCAGCGGTGAAACAGTTCCAGATGACACTCCGCGCCGTCAGAGCTGCGGAAACTCAGATCCGGGAAACAGATGCCGTGTTTACCGGTATTGATGAAAGGAGTTTCGCCAACGATCTGCCAGGCGGTACTTTTTTCCCGGAACATCCGGTGGAACATTTTTATTTCCTCAGGCACATAGCTCCCCAGATCCCGGTAATGGGAAACCAGCCCGGATCTTTCATCAAGTTCCAGAAGCGCGCTGCTTCCGGAACGGCCAAGCTCTCTGACTGCTGCCGTCAGGCGGAATTTTTTCAGCTTCAACACCGCCGGAAAGAAGGATGCCAGCTGCAAAGCATATTTTCTGGAGTGTTCCAGCAGGGCAAAAGGGCCGCTTACTTTAAGTTCGATCCCGCCTTCCGGAGTCCGTTTTATTTCCGCCAGCAGGCGGAAAAATTTCATGAATTTCACCAGTTTTCTCAATTCGTTCTGTTCAGGGGCACCGGCAGTTATGACAAGTTGTTCAGCATGGCACAGCACCCCCTGCACCAGAGCAGTATTGTACCGCTGCAGCAGCTCGACCGGCGTTATACATTTGAAGCGTTCCAATACTTCAAAATCCGGAAGATCCCCGTAAATATCAGTTTCCGGCATCTGCATCATAGTGCGGTAGGCATTTTCAGAAAAATCACCTTTTCTGCTCATCAGATCCCCCGAACGGCGGAAAAGCTCCATCCGCATGGCCGGATAATCAATTTCGTCCAGCGGCGGAGAAAATTCTGCCATATCAGCGGCAAGTTTTTCCATTCCGGAAGCAAATTTTTTATCCGGGAAACAATCAGCCAATTCCCGGCTCCCGGCACTAAGTTCGCTGCGGCTCCGTCCTTTTCCTTCAGAATAGATCGCGATAAGTCCGGCGGCGAGTTTGAGATTTTCCTCTTTGGCACAGTCAGCGAAGCGGCAATGGAGCCTGCCGTTCCGGATCATGAAACGCAAATGTCCGCTGTTCAGCATAAGGAATTCTTCCAGTTGTCGTAGGCGGATTGCATCCTGGCAACCAGACGGGAACATTCAAAAAATATGAGGTCATCAGCGGGCCGTTCGATCCTGGCGACAGAAAAAGCACAGTTCATTGCTCCGCATTGCACCGGAAATGTCAACTGCCAGAAACGGCCGGCATGAAAATCGACCAGATAGTGTTTCTCATTTACCTCCCTGATCCGTTCCATAAGACGGGGTATCTCCCCGGCATGTTCTTCAGGGATCATGCCAAGCAGTTTTTCTTCCGCTTTTTCTTCCGTTTCTGCGGCAAGTATCACTGCTGCCGCATCAGAGTTCCATACCGTTTCAACAGGGGGCAGATTTTCCCATTTGCGGAAAAAGTGATAAAAAGAATTCAGTTCCAGAACGGCCAGATCGCCCTGCAGCCCCATTTTTTCCAATGGTTCAGGCAATATTTTTTCAGCGATCCGGGCAAGCGGGTGATTTTCCCCGGCCCTTTTCCCCAACAGAGCCAGAGCAGGAGTCGCAATGACGCTGCGGTAGGTACATTTGGCAAGGAGTCCGCCGGAAATCAGATCATCTACGATACGGCTCACCATGCTGGGGTGCAGTCCCAATGTTTCGCCTATGGTTTTGAGTTTGACCGGCTCTTGCTTCAAAACGACAAGATTCAGGACCTGCAATACCCGTTCTGTACGGGAACTGTTCATAAATTGTGCCTGCGTTTATTGAGTTCCCGCGCCACCGGCGGCGGCACATGGGCGGTATAATCGGCTCCGAGTCTGGCGACCTCTTTGACCAAAGTGGAGGAAACATAAGAATTTTCCAGCTGTGGAGTCAGAAATATCGTTTCGCATCCTTTCAGCAGTTCGCGGTTCATCAAAGCCATCTGCAGTTCATATTCAAAGTCCGAAAAGGCCCGCAGACCGCGCAATATGGCATCTGCTTTCAACTCTTTCACAGCATCGACCAGCAGTCCTTCAAATGCAATGACCTCCACATTGGGCATATTGGCGCAGCTTTCCACTATGAGCTGCCGTCTTTCTTCCAGAGTAAAGAGGGGATTTTTGCCTGAATTGACAGCCACAGCCACCACAACTTTATCAAAAAGCAGCCTTGCCCGTTCCACCAGATCGAGGTGTCCATTGGTAAAAGGATCGAAAGATCCCGGATATATTACGGTTTTCATATCATTTTCCTCTTGACGGGAATGTAAAAGAAGTGTATCTTATAAACAGGACCTTTTTTTCAGAACTTGGTCCTGTTTGCACATTTCATATTTATAATATACGACAGGTTCATGGATTTTTCAATCAAATTCGACACATTGCCTTCCGGAAGACCGGAACTGGTCATCGGTTTCGGAGTATTTGACGGGGTACACCCCGGCCATCGTCTGATAATGGCCAATGTGGTTGAGATCGCCGCTGGACGCAGCGCGATTCCGGCGGCAATAACATTTTCGCCTCACCCGCGGGCGGTGATACCCGGCATGCAGGCTCCGGCAGCCATCATCTCTCTCGAAAAACGCATCGCCCGTCTGAGACAATGCGGGGCAGCTGTTACCGGGATAATCGACTTCACTCCTGAATTCGGAGCCATGGAACCGGAGGAATTCCTCGATTCCCTGCTCCGCAGACAGGATTTCCGTATCGGCGGCATCTGCGTCGGGGAAGACTGGCGTTTCGGCCGCGGCGGCAAAGGCGACGCCGCAATGCTGAAACTCTTTGCTGATGCCAACGGTCTGGGGTTCCGGGCAGTCAAGCGTCTGGAATACAAAAACATCAACATCAGTTCCAGCATTATCCGGGAACTTATTGCTGCAGGCAAACTTGAAGAAGCGGAAGAAATTTCCGGCAGCACTCCGGAACTCTGCGGCATCGTCCGCCGGGGATTCCGTATCGCCGGCAGGGAGTTGAATGCCCCCACCGCCAATCTGGAACTTACAGCAGGTGTGATGGTTCCCGACGGGGTCTATGCCGGAAAATGCGAACTTGAAAACCGGGTATATGCCGCAGTACTGAATATCGGCCTTTCGCCAACTTACGGAGGCAATGAAAGAAGGATCGAAGTTCATCTGCTGGATTTCAACGGGGATCTTTACGGCCTGGAACTTACTGTGCAGCTGCTGAAATTTCTGCGCCCGGAGCGGAAATTCAACGATCCTTCAGAACTTAAAGAACAAATAACACGGGATATTGCCGAAGCAACCGTGATTTTCAACGATAAAACAAGGAGTAACTGAAAATGATCAAAGGTTTGGGTATCGACATTGTGGAAACCGCACGCATCCGTGATGTTATTGAACGCCACGGGGAACAGTTTCTGAACCGGGTATTCACCCCTGCCGAACAGGCGATCGGCAAGATCCGGGCCAGTGCTCACCACTTCTATGCCGGACGCTGGGCCGCCAAAGAAGCGGCAGCTAAAGCTCTGGGCTGCGGCATCGGTCAGGAGTGTTCTTTCAATGAAATAGAGATCATCAATGGTACCAACGGTGCGCTTACGCTGAAGTTTTACGGAACCGCCGCCAAAACCGCTGCCGCACTGGGAGCAAAAAATGTCCGGGTATCTCTCACACATGAACGGGAATATGCGGCAGCAGTAGTTACGATCGAAGATTGAAAAATTATCTTTGCCACAAAGATACTTGAAATAATCCTTTGACGGTGATATATTATACGGTCGATCCTCTTTTCCAGTATATATCCGCAGGAGAGTTTTTTATGAATCTGTTTTTTGTTTTTTCCGGTCAGGGGGCCCAAAGCGTGGGCATGGGCCGGGATCTTTATGAGAATTATGCCGCAGCCAGGAAATGCTTTGACACCGCAGATCAGGTGCTGGGCTATTCTCTGAGTGATGTGGTTTTCAACGGCCCCGCCGAAAAACTCACAGAAACCCGTTACTGTCAGAGTGCCATTTATACCATGAGCTGCGCTGCATTGGCAGTTTTCCGCGAGCGTTTCCCGGAATTCACCCCCTGTGCCGCTGCCGGCCTGAGCCTCGGTGAGTATGCTGCCATGTGCTGCGGCGGAGCATTCTCTTTTGAAGAAGGCTTGAAACTGCTTCAGAAGCGGGCCGATCTCATGGATGAGTGCTGCCGCAATACCGCCGGTGCCATGGCTACCGCTCTCGGCTGCGAAGCCGCCGTGATCGAGGAGGTCTGCGCCGCTGCCGGAGTTGATGTTGCCAACTACAACTCCCCCGGCCAGATCGTTATCTCAGGCGAAAAAGAAAAAGTGAAAAACGCAGTTGCCGAGCTCAAAGGCAAAGGCTACCGCAAGGTGATCGAACTCCAGGTCGCCGGAGCTTTCCACTCCAGACTCATGGCTCCCGCCGGTGCAGGACTTGCGGAAATACTCAAAAGTTCCGATATCAAGCTGCCGTCGATCCCGGTATTCCAGAACTTCACCGCCGCTGCCCCCGGCAGCGTTGAAGAACTGAAAAACAATCTGGCCGCTCAGGTATCAGGTTCTGTCCGCTGGGAGTCCTGTGTCCGTGCCGCCGTTGCCGCCGGAGCACAGGTCATGGTGGAGTTCGGTCCGGGAAATGTCCTGACCGGCCTTCTCAAGCGTACTGTGCCTGAAATGAAATCTTTCAACATAAACAGCGCGGACTCCCTGGAACAATTCCAGTTGCAATAAGTTAAAAAATCCATTTTTCAAGGAGATAAAACAAATGGGCAAACTCGAAAACAAAGTCGCTATCGTTACCGGCGGCGCACGCGGTATCGGCCGGGCAATCTCGCTGAAACTCGCTTCCGAAGGTGCCGAAATCGCTATCGTCGACATCATGCTCGATGTGGCTGAAGCCACCGCAAAAGAATTTGCTGAACTGGGCTACAAAGCCAAAGCCTACGCCGCCAATGTGGCCAAGGTCGAAGATGCCGATGCCACCGTCAAACAGGTCATTGCCGACTTCGGTCATGTTGACATTCTGGTCAACAATGCCGGTATCACCAAAGACAATCTCATCATGCGTATGAGCGAAGCTGAATGGGATGCCGTTCTGGCTGTGAATTTGAAAGGCACTTTCAACTTCACCAAAGCTGCCGTAACTTCCATGGCCCGTCAGCGTTCCGGCAAGATCGTCAATGTGGCTTCCGTGGTGGGCCGCATGGGCAATGCCGGACAGGCCAACTACTCCGCCTCCAAAGCCGGTGTCATCGCTCTGGCCAAGAGTACCGCCAAGGAATTCGGAGCCCGCAATATTCAGGTCAATGCCGTGGCTCCCGGTTACATCGAAACCGAAATGACCGCCAAACTTCCTCAGGCTGTCCGTGATGCCTTTATGACGGTGATCCCCGCCAAGCGTCCCGGCAAGCCCGAAGATGTGGCCAATGTAGTGGCATTTCTCTGTTCGCCTGATGCCGATTATGTTACCGGACAGGTGATCAATATCGACGGCGGAATGCTGATGTGACAGAAAATAGCTTTACGACCGGATAAAAAATAAGAAAAACCCAAAAAAATACTTGACAAACAGAAGAAACGGAGTCATATTATATAAAGGACAAGAGTTTTGTCCGGAGTATAAACATGTTTTGTATTTCTTCTGTTATAGAAGAAAATAAAAAAAAGAAAAATTCAGGAGTTTGAAAATGGCTGAACTGACTAAAGACGAAATCCGCGAAAAAATCAAAAAGATCGTGGTGGAAAACCTCGGTGTCTCCGAAGATCAGGTTACCGATGATGCCCAGTTCTCTCAGGACCTCGGCGCTGATTCTCTGGATCAGGTCGAACTGGTGATGTCTCTGGAAGAAGAATTCGGTGCTGAGATCCGTGATGAAGACGCTGACAGCCTGAACACTGTCGGCGATGCCATCAACTACATCGAAAAGCGCATCGCTGATAAGGCTGAGTAATTCACTTTCTTCGCTGAAAGCGTAATTACGCGCAAGCCCCGCCGTCGCCGGAACACGGGCAGGAATGGTTTTTTCTTGCCCCGGCGGGTGCGGGGTTTATCTTTTTTGACGATTTTTAGAGATACTTTGAGGTTCTGATGAATAAACGCCGTGTTGTAGTAACCGGCTGCGGAGTAATTTCCTGCGTCGGCAATGATGTTAAAACTTTTTGGGATGCTGTGGTCAATGGCCGCTGCGGCCTGGGAAAAGTCACCCGTTTCGATGTAAGTGATTGCCGTACCCAGATTGCAGGTGAAGTCAAAGACTTCGATATTTGCAAATATCTGAGCTTCAAAGACTCCAAGCGCATGGATACCTTTTGCCACTATGCCATCGCAGCAGCAGATGAAGCCATGCAGCAGGCAGGACTTCCCATCAACGGAGAATGGGGCAATGTGAATCCCGACCGGGTCGGTGTGCTGGTTTCCAGCGGTATCGGCGGTCTGGGAACTATTACTGAACAGTGCCGCACCCTTTTTGAAAAAGGTCCGGCCAGAATTTCCCCGCTTATGATCCCCATGATGATCGCTGATATTTCTTCCGGAAATATTTCGATCCGCTACGGTGCCAAAGGCCCCAATATGGCCATTGTCACCGCCTGTGCCACCGGCTGCCACTCCATCGGTGAATCCTATTGGATGATTGCCCGTGATGATGCCGATGTCATGATCGCCGGAGGTGCCGAAGCCTCCATTACCCGCCTGGGTATTGCCGGTTTCTGCGCCGAAAAAGCCATGAGTACCAGAAACGATGATCCGCTTCACGCCAGCCGTCCCTTTGATAAGGATCGTGACGGCTTTGTGATGTCCGAAGGCTCCGGAGTGCTTATCCTCGAAGAACTTGAGCATGCCAAACGCCGCGGTGCCGAGATCCTTGCCGAAGTGGTCGGTTACGGATGCTCCGGTGACGGATACCACATCACCAGCCCTGCTCCCGACGGTAACGGCGGAGCAAGAGCTATGAAAACTGCATTAAGACATGCCGGTATCAATCCCGGTGATGTTACCTATATCAACGCCCACGGAACCAGTACCGAACTTAACGACAAGTTCGAAACTCTGGCCATCAAGTCCGCTTTCGGAACTGCCGCTGCTGAAATCGCAGTCAGCAGTACCAAAGGTGTTACCGGACATGCTCTCGGTGCCGCCGGCGGCCTGGAGTCGATCGTCTGTGTGCAGTCGATCCTCAATGGTGTGGTCCCCCCCACCATCAACTATGAAACTCCCGATCCCGAATGCGATTTGGACATCACCCCCAATACCGCAAGGGAAATGGAAGTCAAGGTGGCTTTGAACAGTAACCTCGGATTCGGCGGCCATAATGCGGCTTTGCTGTTCCGTAAGTTTGAAGATTGAAAATCATATTGAAATTAATGGAGTGAAACCGATGAAAAAAATCTTGTCAAGTGTTTGTGGCGGAGCTGCTTTGCTGGTTCTGCTGACCGGTTGTGATCCTGATTTGGCCCAGACCCCGTATGGTCCTCAGGAAAGTGTGTGGTATGAACAGTTAAAGAAAAATTATTCGTCTTTCACTCCGCCGAGGACTCCGGCTCCCGCCGCCTATAACCGGCCGGTCGCAGCGGCTCCTGTTGCCAAAGTTGTGGAAAAACCTGCCGATGACCCCGAAAAGGCCGTTGATCAGGCCGCAGAAGGCAAAAATGTGTCTGTAACCCCAAAGGAAGATGCCAAAGACACCAAAGCCGATGCCAAAGCCGATGCCAAAGCCGATGCCAAAGCCGATGCCAAAGCCGAGGCCAAAGCCGATGCCAAGGCTGATGCCAAGGCTGATGTCAAAGCTGATGCCAAGGCTGATGTCAAAGCTGATGCCGAAGATGCCAAAAAAGAGGCGGCAGAGGGCAAGCCCTATATCGTTCAGAGCGGCGACACTCTGGGCGGCATAGCCAAGCGTTTCTACGGCAAATCCAGTCTGGAAGATGTGCTTTTCAAGGCCAACAGCAAGGTCATCAAAGATCGTAATAAACTTTCTCCCGGTATGCGTCTGGTAATTCCGGAATTATGACAGAAGCTGTTTCCGGTTCCCGATCCGGCAATGACTCCGGAACCGGGAGCCGCCGTATCTACTTTGAGGGCAACATAAATGCCCATGAACTTTGTGCAGGCGATGAAGTACGCAATCTGCGTGCTTTGTCTGCACTTTTTTCTGTTGAACTGACTGCCAGAGAAAACTGGGTGCTTATCACCGGCAGCGCGGATCAGGTCAGCAAATGCATGGCCTTTTTCACCGACCTTACAGCTCTTTATAAACTCCGGTCCCGCAAGATCACTCAGCGTGATTTTGATTTTCTCTGCGGTTCCTACCGCAGTTCCACCCAAAGTGATCCCGCCAAACTGTGGAAAAACCGTTTGGAAGTCAGTCCGAAAAAACCCTGTGTCATGCCCCGTTCCCGGCGTCAGCAGAGTTATGTGGAACTGATGCGGAGCAATGAAGTCGTCTTCGGCATCGGTCCGGCCGGTACCGGAAAGACCTATCTGGCCATGGCTATGGCCGTGGCGTCCTTTCTCAAAGGTGATGTTTCAAGGATAGTCCTCACCCGTCCGGCCCGCGAATCAGGAGAACGGCTGGGCTTTCTCCCCGGCTCCATGGAAGAAAAGGTAAGTCCTTATCTGCGACCGCTTTATGATGCGCTCTACGACATGCTGGACTACGATGAAGCCCAGGGACTTATAGCCAAAGGGATCATTGAAGTCGCGCCGCTGGCATTTATGCGCGGCAGAACTTTGAACAACGCCTTCATAATCCTCGATGAAGCCCAGAATACCACGGTGGATCAGATGCTTATGTTTCTCACCCGCATGGGATTCGGCTCCCGCTGCGTGATCACAGGTGATCCGCAGCAATCCGATTTGCGGGAAAACGAGCGTTCCGGACTCAAACACGCCATGGAAACCCTGCAGGATCTGAGCGGTATCGGTTTTGTCATGTTCGATACTTCAGATGTTGTCCGCCATCATCTGCTTGAAAAGATAATCACCCATTATACTTCAGCCCCCGGATTTACGGAAAAAGCATGAAAAAATTCTTATCCACTCTCTTTCCATTTCTGTTCCGCAACGAACTTTCCGAACATCAGCTGCTCCGCGGTACCCCCATGGAGGAACGGCTCAACACCAGTCCTGCACCATGGATCATGACCGTTGTGCTGGTGTGGATAGCCAGTTCCGTATTGCTTATTCTCACCGCCCGTCATGCGGCTCAAGCCGGCGGCATGACTATCGGTTCCACGGCTTTGAGAGATTTTCATGCCATTGCTTCGTTTGAATACAGCGACCGCAAAGAAAATGAAAAACTCCGCAGAGAACTGTTGGAAAAAGTCCCGATTTTCTGCCGTATAATGCCTCAACGCACTAATGAGATACAGCGTGATCTGACCGATCTTTTCAGCTGCGTTGAAACCAGAGCAGCCGTGATCAAACAACATCGTCCTTATGATGTGCTGAAAGATTCCCTTTCTTCCCGTCTGACTGCCTCCATGTCCACACCGCTGCTTGAGGAGCTGGCTTCAGCCTATTTGAACAACCGGAATTACGAAAATTTCCAACGCGCATGGCAGATGATGCTCAACGAAGGGATCCTGCCGGCCAAAGTCCGTGCTGAAAATAAAAGTTCCATGCCGCTGCGTACCATTGACAGCCGCGGCAGACTGGGAGCAGTACGGCGTACCGGAGATATCACCGATGCCAATCTTGCCGCCCGCAATCTCTCCATGATACTTTTCCCGCAAGGCGGGGTTCTGGCGACAGAGTTCCGTCAGATACTCAGTTCCATTCTGGGGGACGGCAATTTGCGCCTTGATGAAAACCGCCGCAGTATGGCTGTTGCCGAGGCTGACCGGAGTTTCCGTCCGAAAGTCCGCCATATCCGCCGGGGGGAGATATTGATAAAGAACGGCGAAGTGGTTACTCCTGCCCTCATGGAACTTGCCGCTGCCGCCGAAAAAGCCATCCCGCCGGAACTGCATCCGGTCATCTATTACCGGGTGGCTCTGAGTTTGATACTGTTGGGAGTAACCATCTTTTTCATCTTCCGGATCTATCCGGAACTGGTAAAGGAAAACCGCCGCATCATGCTCACCGGGGCTATCGTGATAATCTCCATGGCAGTAAATTATTTTGCCATAAAAGTCTTTCACTCTTTTATCGCGGTGCGTCTTGCCAACCCGGTAACACCGGTATCGCTGCAGCTTTTTGTCCCGGTGGCTCTGGGAGCGATATTGCTGACAGTAACAGTAGGATACCGGGTGGCGATGTGTGCCAGTCTGCTGATAATTTCAACGACAGTCCTGATGCTTGCGCCTGACCGGCCTTATGAACTGGTGCTGCGTTATCTGGTTCTGGCTGCGCTTTCCGGTCTTACGGTGCGTAAAGTCACCAACTACCGCAGTCTTTTTGTCCGCGGATTTTTTGCCACAGCCATGATAGTACTCGTATTGAACTGTGATCTTATTTTTTACAGTAACCGTTCGCTGGACGAACTGCTCCAGATAACTGCGGTCGCCGGGAGCAATGCTTTTATAACAGCAGTTCTGACTCAGGTGCTGGTATTTCTCTTTGAACTGGTGTTCAATGTATCGACCGACATGTCCCTTATGGTATTATGCGACTACAACCACCCCCTTCTTGAACGCATGAAGCGTGAAGCTCCGGGAAC
>JAFVRT010000240.1 GCA_017504125.1 Lentisphaeria bacterium | reverse complement strand
TAAGGAGATGCACAAAGCAGCACACCGCAAAACATCGCAACGATCACATAAATTTGTTTCATTTTTTCATTCTCCTTTTAATTTTCACTTCATGGTCAGTACAGCTTCCACCGGATTATGATCGGAAGCACTCCGTTCCGGGACTACCCGGAAACTTTTCACTTCAAAACTCTCTTTGGGCAATGCACAGATGAAATCGATCTGCTTTTCCCCGACTTCAGAACACTCCGATGTCGGGGTTGCCGGATCAAGATCATTGGCGACCAGCCAATGTTTGTGAATATATTCCATAGTATCGCTGCCGGCAAAGGTATTGAAATCTCCGGTCAGGATACATGGAAAAAATTTGTTGTCTGTAACCGTATCTGTAATGAGTTTTGCACCGATCTTGCGGTAAAGTTCGCTGTTGTCAAATTCGGACTGATATGAAAAATGGCAAACTGCAAAATAAAAAGGCTCCGGAGCATTCACTTTGACTATCAATGCGACACGGGGTTCTGCACCTTCCGGTGTCGGCAGCAGCAGCCGCATTTTCAGTTCCATAGTATAAGCTGAAAACGCTCCGACACCATACTCGCCCCCCTGGGGAGTCGTTACCAGAGCACGGCCGAAAATATAATTCATCCGGTTGATTCTGGCGATTTCCAGCGGAGCATCCACATCAGAAGCCCGTCTGGTATAAACGCCAAGTTCCTCAAGTCCCGCCACATCCGGATCAAGTTCCTTCAGCACAGCTGCGCTGCGGCGGAAGTCCCGTTTTCCGTCCATCCCGTAAGTGGAACAGACATTATATGAAACAACTTTGATATCAATCATGATCTTCACCTCATACTGTTTTACTTGCATACCATAACACCGCGAAGGTGATTTTTCAAGATTTCAAACTCCGATCTTCGATAAAATTTTGCAAAAAAATCCCCGGACAGAATATTTCAAAAGTATACTCTTGCAATATCCGGCAAGAGATGCTACATTAAGAGTACATTGCAATTTTTATGGAAACATGGAGAAATTTTCGCGGTGAAAGAATTTGTAAATTTCCCTCCTGTAAAAAACATTTTCAGCCGGTTTTCGCCATCCGGTGAAGCCTATTCCTCAAATGAATTCCTCGCCAGTTATCACAGTCAGCGGGAGCTGCTTTTCGTTCTCAGAGGCACATTCCGTTATATGATGAATGACAGTGTTTACACCATGACACCCGGCAGCGTCGCCCTTATTTCCCCCGGTCAGAACCATGCTTGCGGTTACAGAGAAATCGACAACGATCTGCTTCACTTGTGGGTATTCATCCACGACAAAGGCATGCACGGTATCATCGCCAAAGTTTTCCACGGTGTCCATGCCAATATTTCAACTGTAAAAAAGCCGATAATGTTTTCACATGAAATGAAGCAGCTGATTCTGAAACGCTGGACAGCTTTTGAAGAATTTGACAAAAAAGATGATCTTACCGTGAAACAATTTATGCAGATACCGCTGGAACTGATCCTCAATGAAGTCCAGCTGCAGCTGAACAACTTCGTTTCAAGTGACAGCAATCATTCAGTTTCATGGTTCATCCAATCGTATATCCGCAACTGCAACGGCAGATTCTGCACTTTGGAAAAACTTGCAGAAATAACCGGATACAGTCCGTCTCATATTTCCCATAGTTTTCAAAAGGAATATGGTATGAGTATAGGTGATTTCATAGATGAAGTCAGAGTGGAATATGTTTCTCATGCTCTCAGTCGTAATATCAAACACAAGATCATTGCCGAAGAATTGGGTTTTTCTTCTGCAAAGGCTTTTTGGAACTGGAAACAAAAATTCCCTGAATTGCAGAAAAAATAGTTTTCGTTTTTGACAACCGATGACATTTTTGCAGGATTTATGTATTTTTTGCCATAATAAAGTATTGTAAAAAAAGTAAAACGCTTGTAAATTATATCAACAACCCTAAATTTTAAGGAGAACATCATTATGAGTACACTGGCGATCGACGGCGGTAATCCGGTATTTGCAGAAAAGGCACATGTTCCTGCGTGGCCCCCGGCTGATATGGATACTGCAGAACAGCTTAAAGAGATCTATCTGAGCCATGCCTGGTCCTTCTACGGCAAACACGAAGTGGCTTTCAACGAAGAATTCGCAGCCTATACAGGAGCCGCTTCCTGCGCCATGATGGCCAACGGAACCGTTACTCTCGAAGTTGCCATGCAGGCTCTGGGCATCGGCCCCGGTGATGAAGTCATCGTTCCCGCTTATACCTGGATCGCCACCGGAACTTCCGTAGTCGTCTGCGGAGCTACCCCGGTCGTGGTGGATATCGAACCCGATACTCTCTGTCTGGATCCTGCCAAGATCGAAGCTGCCATCACCCCCAAAACCAAAGCCATTATCCCTGTTCACCTTTACGGTTCAATGGCTGATCTTGACAAGATCATGGCTATCGCAGCCAAACACAATCTCTATGTCATCGAAGACTGTGCCCACGCTCACGGCGGCGAATGGAACGGCAAACATGTGGGAACCATCGGTAAAGTCGGTTCTTTCAGTTTCCAGCAGAGCAAAACCGTGGCTTCCGGCGAAGGTGGAGCCTGTATTACCACCGATCCGGAACTCGGCGAAGCTCTCGGCCGTATTTCTCACATCGGTTATCAGTACGGAGCAGTCCAGGGCCAGGCTACTGCACCTCCGCCAATGGGCATGATCAGCCACAACTACCGCATCACCGAATTCCAGGCTGCGATCCTGCGTTCCCAGCTCCGCGACCTCAGAGCCAATACCCTGCTCCGTGACTATAATGCGGAATATCTGCGTAAACGCATCAACGCTATCAACGGATTCCAGGTCCAGGCCCGCGGCCGCTGCGCCAATCTGCAGGGTTACTATCAGTTTGCAATGACTCTTGATCCTGCCGCCCTCAAAGACGGTATCGACCGTGCAAAAGTTTGCGAAGCTCTGAGAGCTGAAGGTGTCGGTGTCGGCGGCGGCGGTTGGGGAAATCTCATGTACGAACACAAACTTTGGAGCGTTCCCAAAGATATGTACCGCGTGGAAAGTTTCGAAGTTGCCGACGATATCGTCAAAAACAAACTTATCACCATGAGCCTTACATGGCTGATGCTGCCCCAGAACGAAATCGAAATGGTCGCCGATGCCTTTGAAAAGGTCATGGCCGTGTACGGAAAATAATTTTTATCCGAAGGTTTTTACTTATGGAAGATATCAAATTCTTTGACTGCAACTGCCGCTTGGGACTGCCCATGAACGGCGGACGGTGCGCGGCTGATACTGCTGCACTGATTGCAGAATTGAACTATGCCGGAGTGGAAAAGGCTCTGGTGCGTCATACCAATACCGATGTGGCTATCTACTTCAGCAATGATCTGGTGACCAACTGGGTCAAGGCCGATACCGAAAACAGACTTACCGGTGTCTGGACCATTCTTCCCTCACAATGCCATGAGCTGCCTGAACCTGACGAATTTTTCAACAGTTTCAAAGCCAACCGCATCGGAGCCATTACTCTGTATCCGCAGGAACACCGTTATGTTCCCTGCCGCCTCACTCTGGGCAAGATCCTCGATGCCGCCGCCGAAAGAAAAGTTCCGGTTCTGCTCAACGGATTTGCCGGCCAATGGACCGCGCTCTACAACTTCATGAAGGAATTCCCCGACATCACCTGCATCTATGTTGAAAAAGGCGGAAAGTGGGGAAGCGACCGGAATATCCGTCCCCTTCTTGAAAACTATGCCGGATTCCACTTTGAAACCGCCGGTTACTGGGTTCCGGAAGGTCTGCGGGATCTCGCCGATGAATTCGGCGCAGAAAAGATCATCTACGGCAGCAACTTCCCCAGCTATAACCACGGCAATGGCATGCTTCAGCTCAAGCACTGCGGACTGAGTGCCGATAAAGTAGCCATGATCGCCGGACAAAACCTGGAAAATCTGCTGAAAGGAGCCCAATTATGAGTTTTTGGAGTGAAAAAGGTTCCATAGCGGAACAGTGCTGGAAAAACGGTCATCCCGATTTTCCTGTCTACGATATGCACGGCCACATGGGCGGACACTATGCGATCTATTTCAACCGCTGTGAACCCGCCGCTGTGGTGGAACACATGAAACGCGCCGGTGTGAAACATCTGGTATTCTCTCACCACTATGCTTTGTGGGAACCAACCTTCCGTAACGAAAGAGTTTACGAAATGTGCAGGGAATTCCCCGAACATCTGCGTTTCTATGTGGCGATCAACCCCCATTATCCGGAACACATCAAAGAAGACCTCGCCCAGTTCGACCGCTGGCAGCCCTATGTGGTAGGTATCAAGATGCTGGCCGGATATCATCAGGTGAATGTGACTGACAAAAAATACGAATACGCCCTTTCCTTCGCCAATGAACGGGGTATTCCGGTCCTCAATCACACCTGGGGCGGCCGCGGACACTACAACGATGGTCCTTCCATGCTGCAGATCGTCCAGAAGTACCCCAACGCGATCTTCTTCCACGGCCACAGTATTTTCGGCGATTATGAATACGCTGAAAAGGTGGTCAAAGAATCCTCCGGCAAAAGTTATCTGGAACTTACCGCCGTCTGCGGAGAAAACGAAATGATCGAAAGATTCTGCAGTCTGGTCGGTTCTGAAAAGCTCCTCTACGGAACTGATATGCCCTGGTTCGATGAGTTTCAGGGTATCGGCGGTATCGTTGCCGCCAAGATCTCTGATACCGACAAGCGTAATATTCTCTGCGACAATGTGGAGCGTATCCTCGGTAAAGAGTGGTAAAAATACCAACGCCGTCCTGCAGAAAAAAATGCGGGACAAATGTCAGGACTGCTGCTGCAAAGCGGCGGTCCTGTTTTTTTTGCGGGACGGATAAAATTTACCATGCAGCCATTGCATGGGAGCAGCTGCGGCCGCCCTTACCCGGATGTACCAAAGTACAAAAAAAACCGCTGCAAAACAGTTTGTTCTGCAGCGGCCCTCAGGGAGAAATTACTTACTGCTCCAATTTGGAACAGACCACATTCATTGCCTCCTCAATGCATTTAAGTTCCCCGTTGCTGCATTCAGCAAAATAGGCGTAAATAAAATCATTGAGGCGGTCGTCGATCTCACGCAGAAACTGCTGTCCCTGTTCACTCACTGAGATAACGATGTTCCGGCGGTCTTCAGGATCTTCCTGCCGTACCAGGATCCCCGCGTTGACCAGTTTATCCACAAAAAGTGAAGCTCCCGCAGAAGTAAGACCTGTGATACGCATGATGTTTCCCAAATTGCACGGCATGGAAAAACGCACCAGCATCAGGTGATTGAACTGTGCCCGCGGTATTATGCGGGAACAATTCTTCCAGTCGTCCTCGAAAAACTGCCGCCGCTTGAATTCAAGCAAACGGCACATTTTCTTGAAGACGGCAACATCTGGTTGTATATGTTTTTCTCCGTCGGGGTCCATCATTTGTGTTCCTGATATTTGTCGTTGATCTTTTCTGACAGTTTGTCAAGACGGTTTTCACGGTCAGGTCGATCAGCGTCGAGGAGATACTGCTGGAACAGCATGTTGCCGATAGGACTGTTCACGCCCTTGTTGACCTGCTTGACGATCTTGCCGACCTCTTTCTGAACATCGGCACCGAGTTTATCGTCGGGGTTGGAAAGTTCAACCTTGGCGATCAGCACCAGCTGGGACTGTTTGATGGATTCAGTTTCGGTGGAAAAAAGTCTGCCGA
The DNA here is from genome assembly GCA_017504125.1 of Lentisphaeria bacterium. Lineage (GTDB taxonomy): Bacteria > Verrucomicrobiota > Lentisphaeria > Victivallales > Victivallaceae > UBA1784. The sequence continues at coordinate 2,463 of JAFVRT010000240.1, read as the reverse complement.
TCAGCGGAAGATCCTTCAGGAAGGGAAGTCCGGCAGTACCGCGGACAGATTCGCTCTTGCGCAAACCGCCGATGACGAATTCACGGGGTTCAAAACCGATCTGAACGGTGGTTGCAGTTCCGGATTTGCTGGTACGGGCGGAACCGTCAGCGTTCCAGCCGAGCAGAGAAATACTGTCAAGCTCAAATTTCATCTTGGCAGCTTTGCCGGTGATGACAGGAGTGACCTTGAGGTCGAACTTGAAGCCGTCAGTGACCATGGGATACTGGAGCCATCCGTGGATGATTCCGGGATGGGAGCTCATCTGATTCTGGTTGGTGTAACCATTGTAGTAACCGGGGGCGACCCAAGTCTTATCCACAGTCACGGGGTTGCCGTTGGCATCATAGCCGGTAACAGGAGCGACATAACCGCCGATCCATTTGGAAAGGGCACTGGTGTCCAGAGTAGCCATTCCAGCCTGGATCTGAGGCTCGACAAGGGCCTTCGCAGCCTCTTTACCCATGCCGAGCTTCATCAATTCGGTGACCTTCTGGGAAATCAGTGACTGGGTGATCAGATTTTTCTGATCCGCTGAAAGAACTCCGGTGACATCACCGAGAATAGCGGTTCCGGTGTGGACACCCATCATTCTCTGGGTGTAGGTGATGGGACGCAGCAGAGTTTCGGGCATGGCGGCGATCAGCTGTTCTGTCATGCTGTTGGGATTGTGGCTTGCCACGGTGCTGTAGAAACCGACGAGATCCTGATAGGGCATGATCTTGTTGACGCCTTCGCGGAGGATCGTATCGGGGTTGGGAGTGGAGAAGGTGAATTCGGTACAGCCTTCGGCAATGGAAGTTGCTCCGGCGGTATAGTAGGTACGGTCATAGAAGAAACCGGTGTTGACTTCGATCTGGGAAGCACGGCGGTTCTGAGCGACCAGCACACCCTGGGCAAGGCATTTGGCTTTGCCGATGGAGGTCATGAAATCCAGATAGCGGGTGTTCCACTTGGGGTTGAAGTTCCAGTAGGAGGTGCGGTTCCAGCCGTTGTCCTGCACTCCGCTGGTGAAGAATGTTCCCCAGTTGCGGCGTGCGAGAGTACCGGCAGAGAAGAAATCCACACCTTCGTTGTTCTTCCAGCTCTGGAAGTCCACACCGATACGGTCGTCGTTTTCGGCGTAGATCTCAATGACCCGGTAGGAAACTTTGATTTCGGGGATGGGACGGTCATATTTCCGGAGCAGTTTATGCATTTCTCTCCAACTCCATTCCGGAGCCTTGACCAGCAGGGCGTTGAGCTCAGCATCAACCATGATGCAGGAAGGGGCAACGGCGAACTGGGGATCAAGTTCGTTGGAACCTACCTTGAGCAGCATATCACGCAAATTGGCAGCACGGCTGATCCGGGGGAAATAGATGTAAACACCGGCTTCGGGAGCATAAGAAAGTCCCTTGCGGTCCAGAGATTTGACTATACTGTCGATACCTTTGCCGGACTTGGAGTCTTTGAAACGGTATTCTTCAGCAGAAACCAGCACCACACCGGTTCCGTCGGCAAATTTCACAGCCATGACCTGCGCGGGACTGGCAGAGATACTGCGGGCACCGACAGCGGCTTCAAGATAGCTGCGAACAGCATAGGGATCGGCATTTTTCAGGGTATAAGGCTTGGTGATGACAAAGGGATCGGAGTTGTCACGGATGACCTTCACCTCTTTGGTGGAGTCTTTGACATCGATCTTCAGCTGGGCCTGAACATTGGATGGAGCATATCCGCCGGTAACACCGTTATTGGCATAACGGGCAGTTCCGGGAATAGCCTGGGGAATCACGGAAACAGATTTGGTTCCGCCGTTGCCGGAAGCCACGGGCACCATCTGGGCGACCGGAACAGCTCCCTGATTCTGACAGCCGCAGAAAAGAAAACCTGCCGCAGCAGCAGAAAGAATAATAGCTTTGTTATTCATTATTTGTTACCTTTCTTTTCAGCTTTTTTTACAGTTTTCTTTTCAACTTTCTTTTCGGCTTTTTTCTCATCTTTCTTGTGAGAATTACGGGAGTTGAAAATAGGATTGTCCATGCGGCGGTCGATGTCGGCAGACGCACTCACATGCTTGACTTCTCCGGTTTTGGCATCGACAGGATTGACTTCAGCGGTGATCACGATATAGGTGCGTTCCTTGATCTTGGTCACGGTACTGAAAAGATATTTGATAACAGGGATACGGCAGAGGATAGGCAGACCGATAGTCTGTTCGACCCAGTTTTCCTTTTCATATACTGCCAGCATTTTTTCCTTGCCGAAACCGAGGGTGGCGGCACCGGAGAAACTTACGGAATTGGAAAGTTCAGAACCGGTATTGCCGCGTTCCACAACATTTTTGAAAAAGAGTGAGTAGTTGAAAATCACTCCGCCTTTGCCGTTTTTGCCGGGCATGCAGACAAAGGGGTTGATGATACGGGCCTCAAGCTGCGGAGG
>JAFVRT010000239.1 GCA_017504125.1 Lentisphaeria bacterium | reverse complement strand
GTCAAGCATTTCCATGGTTCCGTTGCCGTCGCAGATCTTTTCGAGCATTTCAAGCATACGGCGGGTACCGATACGGCAGGGGGTGCATTTTCCGCAGGATTCATCCTTGGTGAAGTCCAGATAGAACTTGGCCATGGCGGGCATGCAGTCCTTATCGGAAAGCACGATCATACCGCCGGAACCCATCATGGAACCGATCTTGGAGAGGTTGCCGTAGTCGATGGGGGTATCCAGGTTCTCTTTGGTGATACAGCCGCCGGAGGGTCCGCCGGTCTGCACCGCTTTGAACTCACGGCCGCCGGAAATTCCGCCGCCGATCTCATAGATGATCTCGCGCAGAGTGGTTCCCATGGGAACTTCCACCAGACCCACATTGTTGATCTGTCCGGCGAGAGCAAAAACCTTGGTTCCGCTGTTGCCGCTGATGGTGCGCTTGAAGTTGCCGTTTTCATCCCATTCAGCCTGCCAGTTGCCGATCTTGCTGTACCAGGTGGCTCCTTTGAGGATGATAACGGGGATGGTGGCGTAGGTTTCCACATTGTTCACATTGGTGGAGCAGCCCCAGTAACCGCCGCCGATGTTGGCAGGGAACGGAGGTTTGGTGGTGGGTTCGCCGCGCTGGCCTTCCATGGAGTGGATCAGGGCAGTTTCCTCACCGCAGACGAAAGCACCGGCACCCAGCTTGATCTCAATGTCAAAACTGAAGTTTGTTCCCATGATGTTGTCGCCCAGCAGACCGTATTCACGAGCCTGTTCGATGGCTGAGCGCAAACGGTTGACGGCGAGAGGATATTCGGCACGGATGTAAACCAGACCCTTCTGAGCACCGATGGCATAAGCACCGATGGCCATAGCTTCGATGATGGAGTGGGGGTCGCCTTCCATGATGGAACGGTCCATAAAGGCACCGGGGTCGCCTTCGTCAGCGTTACAGACGATATATTTCTCATCAGCCTGCACACCGGCAGCGATCTTCCACTTGAGACCGGTGGGGAATCCTGCACCGCCGCGTCCGCAAAGACCGGAGTTCAGTACTTCCTGAACGACTTCATCAGTCTTCATCTTGAAAAGACATTTGGACAGAGCCTGATAACCTTCGTTGGCGATGTATTCGTCGATGCATTCGGGATCAAGCAGACCGCAGTTACGCAGAGAGATGCGTTCCTGCTTGGCGTAGAAGGACATCTTGGCGTAGTCCTGAACGCGCTGCTTCAGCAGGGGTTCCATAAAGAGCAGACGCTCGACAAGTTCCTTGCCGACGATGTGCTTTTCAACGATTTCCTTGGCATCATCGGGAGTGACCTGAACATAGAAAACATTGTCAGGCATGATCTTGACGATGGGGCCCTGAGCGCAGAAACCGAAGCAGCCGGTCTGGACGACACGGACATCATTTTCAAGACCGTTTTCTTTGATGTACTTATTGAGGTTTTCCATCAGCTCCTTGGAATTGGAAGCATGGCATCCGGTACCGCCGCAGCAGAGGATGTCTTTCTTGACGGAATTGATATCATGAGCAGCAGTACAACGCAGGGCAAGTTTGCCCTTGGCGGCATTGTAAGCACTGTTCAAAGTTTCCTGAGAGGTGATCTTGTTCATAGCTTATCCCTGCTTCTTGTATTCGTTGATGATTTCCACTGCCTTGGCAGGGGTGACTTTACCGTAAACTTTGCCGTTGACCATCATGACGGGGGCAAGACCGCAAGCACCGACGCAGCGGAGAGCGGAAATGGAGAAAAGACCGTCGGGAGTGGGATTGGTATCAGCCTTGACACCGAGAACGCGCTCGATCTCGCGGAGAACGGTTTCGGAACCCTTCACATAGCAGGCAGTTCCCATGCAGACATCGATGCAGTACTTACCCTTGGGTTCGGTGGAGAAGTAGTTGTAGAAACTGACCACACCGGAAACCTGGGCTTCAGAAAGATAGAGTTTCTTGGCGACATGAATCTGAACCTCGCGGGGAAGATATCCGAAGATATCCTGTGCGCGGTGCAAAACCTGGATCAGCCGTCCGCGGCGGCGTTCATCGTTGCGGTCAATTCCCAGACCGTCGATGAAAGCATCGAGTTCTGCGAATTTGGCAGCTGCTCCCTCCGACAATTTGTTGCAACACATTTTTTTTCAACCTTTTCTTTTTTTGCTACCCGCCTTTTTCAGGGCGGCTTTACCCGGTATTTTTTCCGCATTTCCGCAGAACAACACCCACACTGAAAGCTGTCTTGCCGGAACGACTCCGGAAAAGCCAACTTTAACACAACATTTTCTTTTTTCTGCACTCCGGCAGGAGTTTTACTCCTCCTCAAATCCGGCCTGCATGGAGTTCCGCTTTGCCAGTTTCACCGACAGCATCGCAAAACCTCCGGCAATAACTTCCCGCTGAACAATGACATCTTCCGGAACCTTCAGACACACATTGGCAAAGTTCCAAAAAGCTTTGACACCGCAAGAAATAAGTTCATCTGTAACCATTTGAGCGCAATTTGAGGGAACACAGATGATCCCCATGTCAGGCGGATCATTCTTTAAAGTTTCACGCATCTTACGCACATCAGTAACTTTATGACCGTGGATGATAGAGTCGACACGATCAGGATTGGAATCAAACACAGCAGTTATTTCAAGACCATATTCGGCAAATTCTTCATGGCCGATCAGGGCACTGCCGAGAGAACCGGCTCCTACCAGACAGGCACGACAGGTACGGTCCCAGTTGAGATAACGGCGGATCCCGTTAATGAGTTCATCAGTTTTATATCCGACTCCGGGCTGACCGGAAATACCGGTAAGTTCAAAATCCTTGCGGACAATGATCGTATCAAGATTGATATATTCAGCCAAACGGGTGGTGGAAGCATGTTTTTCACCATTCTGATGCATAAGCATGAGTTTATGCAAATAACTCGGCATCCTTCTGATAGAAGGAGAGTTAGGTATCTTGCTCCTGCTCATTTTTTTCTGAAAACCCGTTCCAAAATATAAAGTTATAGATGTTTTTTTATCCATATAATATACACCTGATATATATTTTTTCAAGCATCAAGTGAAAAAAAGGTGATTTTTTTGATTTCCGGCTGATTCCGGCATCCGCATTTTTGTCCATCATCCAAACTTTATACTATAGTTTATGAACAGGCATAGTGGAAAATCAGGATGACCGGCTGTATATTATAATGTACACACCAATAAAACAAGGAGTATTTCATGAACAACGGTCAAACAAGAGATTTCCCTTCTGACTTCATCTGGGGAAGTGCCACAGCCTCTTATCAGGTGGAAGGTGGAGCTTATGAAGACGGCAAAGGGCCTTCCATTTGGACGGAATTTGAAAAACGCCCCAATGCGATCGCCGACAATGTGGACGGCGACATAACCAGCAATCAATATCACTGCTGGCCGGAAGACATACAGCTTATGAAAAAAGCAGGCATGAAGGCTTACCGCTTTTCCCTCGCCTGGAGCCGGATCATGCCTGACGGCAAGGGTAAGGTCAATCCCAAAGGTCTGGACTATTACAAAAAACTTTGCGACGGCCTGCTGGAAAACGGGATCGCTCCATATGTAACCCTTTATCACTGGGATCTGCCGCCGGTATTGCAGCAGGAATACGGCGGTTGGGAATCCCGCGAAACAGTAAAATATTTCGGAGAATTCGCCAGTTGCGCCGCAGAAGCCCTCGGACAGAGGGTAAATCATTATTTTACAATCAATGAGTTTCTCGGATGTACCGATCAGGGGTACTCCAACGGCATAATCGCTCCGGGATTGAAACTTAACGCCAAAAGACGCAATCAGGTGCGGCACAATATGCTTCTGGCTCATGGGACTGCAATGCAGGCACTCCGGTCTGCCGCTCCCCATGCAAAAGTCGGTATTGCAGAAAATCCTGTTTTCATGATCCCGGCCATTGACACGCCTGAACATGTGGAAGCAGCAAAATTGGCATTCCGTGAAAGAAACGCCCACTTCATCACCGCTGTCATGGAGGGAAAATACATCGACAGTTATCTGGAATCCGAAAAAGAAAATGCGCCCGAAGTCATGGAGGGAGATTTCAAACTCATCAGCGCACCGATGGATTTTCTCGGATTGAACATCTATCACGGTAAATTTGTCCTGGCCACTCCGGGAAAAGAAAAACCATACATGGTCTATGAAGAATATCCCGGCGACAGCAGCGTACTGTTCCAGCCGGCAGCCATGTATTGGGGATGCCGCATGGTCAATGAATTGTGGCATCCGGCAGAAATGGTAATTTCCGAAAACGGCCTGCAGGGGAATGATCATCCGGACTGGGAGTGCAAGATCAATGACCTGCACCGGATCAAATATATGAGAGAATATCTGAGTTCACTTTCCAGAGCTCTCCGCGAAGATATCCCGGTCAAAGGGTATTTTCATTGGAGTCTGCTGGATAATCTGGAATGGTGTTCCGGATTCCGTCCCCGCTTCGGACTTATCTTTGTCAACTACAAAACTTCCCAAAGGATCCCCAAACTGAGTTACGAATGGTATTCAGAACTCATAAAAACAGGGCGTCTGGTATGATTTCTGATGCGAATCAGATGGATGACAGAAACTTTTGAAGTCACAAAACGAAAAAATTCAAAAAAAATTGAAATTTTAGCAAATTTTGATTTGACTTTTTACCATTTACAATATAAAGTATAGTACAAACCGGTGGGGTGACTCAAAAGTTCTGATTT
>JAFVRT010000238.1 GCA_017504125.1 Lentisphaeria bacterium | reverse complement strand
GGCCTCTGCAGACCGGCAGCGGCAGTATCGGAACACCGGATACTCCGTTCCTCATCCTGCTGCTGGGGAAAAAGAGCAAAGGATTCCTCGCCCCACTTTATCTTGTACAAATCATTATCGTCCATAAAATATCACCACTTGGAACAAATATACTGTTTCATTCATTAATATAACCTTATTTTGCATTTTTTCAAACCGTTTTAGGCATAAAAAACAACTTGAAAAGTTTGCTTTCCAACTTTCAGTGTACTATATTACAGGAGCATCATATATTTCAATAATAAAACGATCATCGGAGGTACAAATGTGTGTTTGGAGTGCTTATGCAGGGAAAAAACCGGCTGCGCCTGTCTTGTTGGAGGCCCTGAAAAAAACAGAAGGCTTCTGGGCAGGATTTTATACCGGCATGGCGACTTGCGACAATGGTCAGCTTTTCTTTGAAAAATGTACCGGTCATACCGGGATCTTTGAAAAAGAATACGATCTCAAACTTCTTCCCGGAACCACAGGAATAATCCACAGCCGTACCGATTCCGGCGGCGGAGCCAACCGCGCCCACCCTTTCGTGGGAACTGAAAAGATCACCGCCCTGATTTCACAGGGTACTCTGGGAGTTTTCACCCCGTTATGCAGCCGTGCCGCTGAAGTCGCCAGACGCCTTTACGATGACGGACGCCGTCTGCGCAGCGGATCTTCGAACGACGGAGTAAGACCGAATCCGCAGTTCATTATGCCTGACGGCAATCAGGTTTCATTCTCTGATGTGGTGGTAAATGAGATCGAAAGAGAATACATGCTCCACGGAGATATCGTCAAAGCCATGCGGCAGGCCAGCGGATTTATGCTTGAGGAATCATGTTCCATTTGTATTTTTGCCGATAAGCCGGGAGTTATCGGCTTCATCAACATGAACCAGCGGGTCGGTTACAGTTTTGAAAAGGACGGAGTATACATGGGAACCACCATGGAGGCGTTTCCGGGAACATTCATGGAGATCCCCGGCAACTCCGTAGGATATGTTACCGCTGACGGAGTGTTCCACCGGGAGCAGCTTTGCGATGCAGAGATCAACTCCGCAGTTCCTGACGGCATCATCACCGCCATCACCGGATATCTCAAAGAACATCCCGGAGCCTTGCTGGGACATATCTGCGACAATGCGGTGCGTCCCCTTTTCGTCCCCAATGATCTGGATCTGAGAACCGTTATCCTCTACCGTGCCATGGAAACGATGCTTAAAGAAGGCATGATACGCTTTGAAACTGTCATAACTCCCGGCGGAACCGGTGTGGACGGACGCATCTTCAAGTGGTATTTACAGGATGCGTAAAAAAACGATCAGGCTCCGTCCCATATCAGGAGAACAGAGCCTGTTGTTTACTGCAATTTTGGGGATACTCTGGCTGCCATGAGCATGCTGCGGCAGACGAAAAAGAGGATGATACCGTTGACAAGTCCGGTGATGATCCAGGAAACCGGATAGGAGATCGTCAGACTCCGCAGCGTGTTGTATTGCGGAAAAATCACCAATACCCAGCCGATCCGCAAGCCGCATGCTCCAATGATCGTGGTCACGGTCGGTTTGACAGAGTGTCCCAGTCCGCGCAATGCTCCGGAAATCGTGTCCATGAGTCCGCACAGGAAAAATGAACTCATCATGATAACAAAACGCTCCATGCCCCAGGTGATGACGACCGGATCAGGATTGTACCACCCCAACAGAGTTCTTCCGGATGACAGAAACACTGCACCGCAGAGCACCGAAAATGCCGCTGTATAAAGCAGACAGATCAGAATACTGCGTATCACACGCTTGTATTTTTTCCCGCCCAGATTCTGCCCGGTGAAACTCATGGCACTTTGATAGTAGGCGGTACTGGCAATATTGGCCATGCCTTCCAGACTCTGCGAAGCGGCATTCCCTGCCATAGCGGCACTGCCGAGAGTGTTTACGGAAGATTGTATGAACAGATTGGAAATCGTATAGAGAGCTCCCTGTATACCGGCCGGAATACCGATCCACAGGATCTCTCTGGCGGTTTCCCAATGGAAACGGATCTTTTTGAAAATCAGCCGGATCGCACCATTTGAATGGTACAGGACACGCATGACAAGTATGGCAGAAATGATACTTGATACCTTGGTCGCCAGAGCAACGCCTGCGGCATCCATTCTGCATACGATGACAAAAAACAAATTGAGCAGCACATTGACGATCCCGGCGAAAATTATAAAGATCAGGGGCCGCCTGGTGTCGCCGACAGCACGCAGGAGCGCGGCACCTATCATGTAAAGTACGGTTGCGGGTAAACCGATACTGAAAATCTGCAGATATATGACTGCCTTATCCAACACATCATCCGGAGTTCCCATAAGACGGAGAGCCGGTCCGGCCAGCAGTACCCCCAGTACCGCAACGACTATGCCGCCGTAAAAACCTATGGCGACCGAAGTATGGACCGTCTGGGAAACTTTTTTATGATCTCTGGCTCCCACATACCTTGCGGCAATGGAGTTGACTCCTGCGCTGAAGCCTGAAAAGAAAACGATGAGCAGCGTATTTAAAGCTGTCGTCGAACCTACCGCAGCTGTTGCTGCGGTCCGGACTGCAGCAGGAGCAAACTGTCCCAGTACTATCAGATCGGCAGCGTGGAACATAAGGCTCATTACATTGATACCCATGAGCGGCAGAGAAAATCGGAAAATCTGGCTCCAGAGAGAACCATGACACATATCCATCCGGTATTTATTTGAATTGGTCATTTTTGATGTCTTGTTATGATTTTTCAGCTGTTGCTTAATATACCCCCGTCCATTAATTAATTCAATACTGCATCTGCCGCATAAAATGATTTTCAGCTGTTTGAAGTGCCCCTTCTTTTTTCCGGGAGATCGTAAATTTCAGGGAAATTACTTATTGCTGCCGGCAGCATTGGGAAAAAGAGAGGGGTATTTTTTCAGCATTGCATCTGCAATTATCGCAGAATGGCGGATCTGGGCTTTACGCTTCAAATGATATCCGGTATCAAAAAAGTCTTTACGGGGATAACCGCTCCGGTTTTCTGCGGCAATAAACAATGCTTTGCTGCCGGTAAAACAGCCTTCGATCTTTTTCAAAGTTTCCTCCGATATTTCTGTATCATCAAAAGCGGCAGGCAAACCGCCGATAACTGTGATCCCGTTGGCAGCGGCCCGGGAAAGAAAAGTTTTTATCCCCGGTTCCGGAACTGTCCAGACGGCCTTGAGTCCGGGCAGCGAATTGATATACGATTCCAAAAGCCGTAAAAGAAAAAAGATGCACCGACAACAGCAGTAAGCATGACTTCGTACTTGAAATACCGTCGGACAATGTAAAAAAGAAGTAAAAAACAGGCAGAAAACAAAAAATAAATTCGTAACTGTTAAACAGCATATTTACCCCGTGGAGTCATATTTTTCGATAATGATGTCGTTTTTCAAGTAAAAAATTTAAAACTTCATTTTTTTAGTATATCTCACCAAAGCCAAAAAACAAGTAAAGCAAGATATTGTTACCGCTGAAAACGGAAAAATAAATTGTAATTAAAGACAAATCAACTGTCCTCAACCTGATATACCGGGAAAAATTTGTAAAAAACTCTCAAAACGACTTGACAATATCCAAAACACGATGTATATTATGGCACAGGTTCGGGATATAGCGCAGCCTGGTCTAGCGCGTTTGACTGGGGGTCAAAAGGTCCGGAGTTCAAATCTCCGTATCCCGACCATTTTTTTTGCCCTGAAGGGCAAAAAAACATGAAGCCGTCAGGCTTCGCTCCAAATATGACACTTGTAATTCAGCCAATATAGGTTATATTAAAATAAAGTCGTTTATACCTAATCTTTTAGAAAGAGTTGTCCAACCTTTGTGGACAGT
>JAFVRT010000237.1 GCA_017504125.1 Lentisphaeria bacterium | reverse complement strand
GTCATAGTCGGTGGAAACCGTTTCCGGGTTGCAGTTGATAAGGACTGATTCAAAACCTTTTTCACGGAGCGTGAAGGCCGCGTGAACACAGGTGTAGTCGAATTCGATACCCTGACCGATACGGTTGGGGCCGCCGCCGAGTACCATTATCTTGCGGTTGCCTGAAACGGGGACTTCATCAGGCGCACCGGAGTAGGTGGAGTAGTAATATTCAGCATTTTCCACGCCGGAAACAGGTACTTTGCAGAAAGATGCATTGCAGCCGATATCTTCGCGCTTCTGACGGATGGATTTTTCGGAAACATTGAAAAGTTTTGCAAGGTATTTATCGGAAAATCCGAATTTCTTCGCTTTGATCAGCTTTTCGCTGTCCAGATTGAGGAAATTGCTTTTGGCAAGTTCATTTTCGTACTGGGCGATTTCCCGGATCTCCTCAAGGAAGAAACGGGTGATGCGGGTCAGTTTCATGGCTTCTTCTACTGAAAGACCTTTTTTGAAGGCTTCGTAGAGGTAGAAGAATCTTTCGCTGGCCGGTTTGGCGCAGAGAGGTTTGAGTTCCTCAAGTGAAAGCGGTTCGATCTTTTTGACCAAACCGGGGCCGGAACGGCCGATTTCCAGAGAACGGATAGCTTTCTGGAACGCTTCTTTGAAGTCTTTGCCGATGCTCATGACTTCGCCGACGGCCTTCATCTGGGTTCCGAGATGATCCTGAGCCTGAGGGAATTTTTCAAAGGCCCAGCGGGCAAATTTGGCGACTACATAATCTCCGGTGGGTTTGTATTTGTCGAGAGTTCCTTCCTTCCAGTAAGGGATCTCATCGAGGGTGACTCCGGAAGCAAGTTTGGTGGAAACCTGAGCAATGGGGAATCCGGTTGCCTTGGAAGCCAGTGCGCTGGAACGGCTGGTACGGGGGTTGATCTCGATAACGATGATACGGTCATCTTCGCGGTTGTGGGCGAACTGGACATTGCATCCGCCGTTGAGGCCGATAGCATCGATGATCCGGTAGCTGTAATCCTGCAGTCTGTCCTGGATCTCCTGCGAAACGGTCAGCATGGGGGCGACGCAGAAGCTGTCGCCGGTGTGGACTCCCATGGGGTCCACATTTTCAATAAAGCAGACGGTGATCTTGTTGCCTTTCTGGTCGCGGACTACCTCAAGCTCCAGTTCTTCCCACCCGATAACACATTCTTCGATAAGCACCTGACCAATAAGACTGGCTGCCAGTCCGCGGGTCATGACTTTGCGGAGTTCTTCAACATTATATACTATACCGCCGCCGGTTCCACCCATGGTGTAGGCGGGACGGAGAACCACGGGATATCCGAGTTCTGCTGCGATTTTTTCTGCTTCTTCAACGGAATAGGACGGTTCTGATTTTGCCATCGGAACGCCCAGCCGGTTCATGGTGTTTTTGAATTCGATACGGTCTTCGCCGCGTTTGATGCCTTCGAGGTCGACGCCGATGACTTCGACATTGAATTTTTCCAGAATTCCGGCATCGTGTAGGGAAATGGAAAGGTTCAAAGCAGTCTGTCCTCCCAGGGTCGGGAGCAAGGCATCGGGACGCTCACGGTCGATGATCCTGGTAAGACTGTCGACAGTCAGTGGTTCGATATAGGTGTGATCTGCCATGCCGGGGTCGGTCATAATGGTAGCCGGGTTGGAGTTGACCAGAACCACCTCATATCCCTCGGCCCGGAGTGCTTTGCACGCCTGAGTTCCGGAGTAATCAAATTCACAAGCCTGCCCAATGATGATCGGCCCTGAGCCGATGATCAAAACCTTCTTAATATCATTCCGCTTTGACATTTTTTTCCTATCCCTGTAATGGCCTAAATTGACATAATATACCATCAAATTACTATTTTGTCAAGGCCGAAAATCTTATTCCCTGAAAAAAATCCATGCTGACGCTGATGCCGGATAAAGTACATATTGTTATATCCGCGCTTTCACACTCGCCCCAGCGGTCAGGAAGGATTTTAAAATTTTTACAAAAAACTTTTGCTCTGCTATTGAAAAAATACCGAGAAGTGATATATACTACTTATATGCTGTGATATAAGGGGTTATAATATAAGAGGTTGTGTATGAGAGTGCCGCTTTATCAAAAGATCGCAGAACATATCCTGCGGGATATCCGTTCCGGAATGCTCAAACCCGGCGACCGGATACCGACTGTCCGTGAGATGAGTGAGCAGTACAGCGTCAGCGCGATCGTGGGATTGCGTGTATTCAAAGAGCTCAGCAACAGCGGATTGGTGGAAAAACACGACGGGGAAGGTTATTTTGTTTCTTCAATAGACGGCAATCTGCGGAAAGGCAGGAATCTGGTATGTCTTTTCCGTCCTATGCGCGAAGAATGTGTCGATGATAATTTCGGAAACCACATCCTTTCCGGTATTATGAATTCAGCTATTGAATCCAATTATAATTTTATCATGCCGAGTTCTGTTCTCTGTATGAAACGGGATATCCCGAATGATATGGCCGCCAAACAAATGGCTTATGAAGCCGCTGAAATCCCTGATAAGGCGGGGATATTGCTTGATATGCGTTTCAGCGATCAGCAGATAAGCCGATATATCGTTCCGATCGCACGGGGAGTGCCTGTCGTGGTCGTCGGCCGTAAAAGTTCAGTCCCCGGAGTTAAAAGTTCATGTATGCCTTTTGATGAAGTTGAGCCGCAGATCGCAACGCTGGCATTCAGATCCGGAGCGCGTTTCTTTTTCAACTTTGTTACTCAGGAACCGTACGGCAGAAATACTCTTGTAAATCAACCGTTCGAAGAAAGACTCATCGAATTGGGGATCGGCCCGGAAACAATATTGGAAACACGGAATATATTGCGGGATGCTGAAGGTCTGGTCAGGGTCATGGAAGATATGAATGTGCTGATCCGGAAAATTGCCCCGCAGAGAAGTTTTTGTTATTGCAGTGATGATCATACCGCACAAGTACTTTTCAACGGACTTGCAGAAAAAGGACTTGTCGGCGGTAAGGATTATGGACTTATGGGATTCGGAGGGCTGCAGATGGCTTTTAATAATTCTCCGCAGATCGGCACTGTGGTGATCCCTCATGATGAACTTGGGTTCAATGCTGTAAAATTATTGGAACTGAAACAGAATGAAGTTGTTACAAGCTATTCGATACAGGTGAATGAAACTTTATAATATTTGATGTAGGGAATGAAATTATGAAAAAAAACAAATGGTTCACGCTGATTGAACTTCTGGTGATCACATCACAACTCTGCCGTGATTTTTTTAAACGCTTTATTTGTACGGATAAGTACGGATGTGTACGGAAACATACGGAGAATGCCGCTCTCAAAAATACGCCGCATCATACTTGCAAAGCAAGTGCTTCATGT
>JAFVRT010000236.1 GCA_017504125.1 Lentisphaeria bacterium | reverse complement strand
CATATCTGCTGTATTCTGCCAGTTTTTTTATGCCTGAAAATCGTTTTTTTGTGCCATTCTGACTGGATTTTTCTAAAATTTGCAGTATAGTATACATTATGATGAAAAAAGCAAATAACAGTATATTTCTTAATGATCTGCCGCGGATCCTCCACGGGGAGTTCCGTTTGTACAGAATGTTGGATCTGAATGAGGCGGACGGGCCCTGGCGCGGTATCCGCCCGGATGAATTTGAGATCGCCATCCGGCTTGCCTGTGCGGATCCGTCAGGCAAGGATCTGCAGGATGGTGTTTTCAGCAGTATGTCATTCCCGCATGTTTATATCAAAAAGCCGCGTTCCTGCTATTATTCAGGGGATTTTGCCACCCGCAAAGCGTTTATTCTGATTTACCGGGGGAGCGATGAACAGAAATTTTACCGTCTGGGATTGTCACCGGAAAACAATGGGTGGGAGATCCAGTTGACCGATGAGATCGCAGAGCTGATCCGGAAATTGAAAGAAGCATCGGCGTTATTGCATCTGGAAGGCACGGCTGACCGGATGGATATGTTGGCTGAACAGTTATTCCGTGAGCTGCTGCTGCAAAGTAAACAGCCTGCGTCAGTCGATCCTTATGAATTGCGTATCCGTCAGGCGGCTTCCTGGCTGACCCGGCACTATATGGAACGGGTGGATCTTGATACGCTTTTTGCCCGATACGGTTTTTCAAGACGGAGTTTTTACCGTCATTGGGGAAATGTTTTCCGGAATACGCCGAAGGATTTTTTGAGGAATCTACGGCTGCAGGAGGCGGAACGGCTGCTTGTGTTCAACACTTTTTCCGTTGCGGATATCGCATGGCAGCTGCAATTTCATGATGTTTCCCATTTTATCCGTTTGTTCCGGAAGAAAAATGGCCTCACTCCGCTGCAATTCCGCAAGAAAAACGGTTCCGGTAATATATGAATTCTGTGCCTGACGCGATTCATGTTCCGGATGTCGGGGATGAACAGACAGACAGGCTTCATGGATGCCCGTAAAAGATTGTCAGTAGGGGGCCGATAACATCGGTCAGCAGCGTTCTGTATTTACCGGGAAGTCAGCGGGCATTCCGCCTGGAAAACAGATTCCGGAAAGTCCTTGAAAGATCTTGAAAGCGAAATCTGATGGAGAGGTTTTTCTCTCAAAACAATATTTCCGGATTTCTTGCCGTTTCCGGCTGACTCGATCGCGCGGCAGAAAGTTTCAACAATGCCATCTGATCAGTCGATTTCGCCGCCAGATTGCGCAAGTGTGATGCCTGCTCTCTTCAGGAATGACCGGCAGTTTTTGCAGGATTAAAGCCGGGTCAGACAGGATAAATCCCTGTGCGCCAAGCTTTGTCGCTGCAGCAGGGCGGCCCGTCAACTTCGCCGCTGAGCAGTTTGATCTTTCCCTCAGCAAACAATTGTTCCACGATCCGGTGCGGGACGGCATCAAAGAGATAGCCTTTGGTGCAGCGCGGATTGATAACATTGTCGCGGATCGCAGCAAGCGTGGTATTGTTATTGCTCTTTATGTAATCAAGGATCGCATCGGTCATACCGGTTTGATCGGTGATGCCGCTGACTTCAATCTGATCAGAAAGCGGTTCGATTTTTATGCTGTCGCAACTGATATCGGCAATGCAGTTGCAGGGCAGTTCCATATTGCGTCCCGGCATATCATCAAAAGCGAGCGCACTGGTTGCCATCACCACCCCGTCAGCGCGGAACCGTATAGCAAGACGGGTATTAACATTGGTTACATAAATGTGACCTGGGTGATCTTTGAAAATATAAAGCGAGATTGCTTCTTCCAAGATATCCGTAGCGCACTTGCGTACTGCCTTCATGGGGTCGGAAAGTTTTT
>JAFVRT010000235.1 GCA_017504125.1 Lentisphaeria bacterium | reverse complement strand
TAATCACCGTGGATAGCGGGAACCATTCCCAGACGGGTGAGAGTCTGAAATCCGTTGCAGATACCGATGACAAGTTTTCCGTCATCCACAAATTTCTGCAGCTGATCCTGCAATTGGAATTTTACACGGTTGGCGAACACAGTTCCGGATCCCAGGTGATCTCCGAAAGAAAATCCGCCGATAAAACAGAGCATTTGGAACTCTGCCAGCGAGCGTTTTCCGGCGATGAGATCGTTGAGATGTACCTTTTCAGGTGTCATGCCGACCAGTTTGCATGCAGCGGCAGTTTCTGTTTCACAGTTGAGTCCGAATCCGGTAATGACCAGAGCCTTGATATTCTTTTTGTCCATAGTTATTCCTCAGGTATGATAATCTGCGTTGATTGTTACATATTCGTGAGAGAGGTCACTTGACCAGACCCAGTATTCCTCATCGCCCTCTCCGAAATCACAGGTGATGACAAATTCTCTTTTTTTCACAACATCGAGCAAATCGCACTCCGGAGTTCCGGCATCTCCGCCGTTACGGACAACCGGAGTTTCGTCATAAAAGATGTTGCATTTGGCGGGATCGAACTCCGCTCCGGAGTACCCCAAAGCCGCAACCACCCTGCCCCAGTTGGGATCATTACCGAACCAGGCTGTTTTGCAGAGCAATGAATTGGCAACTGCTTCGGCAGCCAATACAGCATCCTCACGGCGGCGGGCATTGACGACCTTTACAGTAACAAACTTAGTAGCTCCCTCACCATCCATAACCATTTCACGGGCAAGTTTCTGCATAACGGTCAACAATGCTTCACGGAACAGATCGTACTCAACGCTTCCGGGAACGATCTTGACTTTTGAGCGTCCGTTTGCCATGATAATAACGGTGTCATTGGTACTCATATCGCCGTCAACGGTGATACGGTTGAAAGAATCCTGAGCACAGGGGAGCAGCAAACCGGCAAGAACTTCATTGTCAACATCTGCATCAGTAGTTATACAGCAAAGCATGGTCGCGTGGGGAGCGATCAGTTTCGGATCGATCATACCGGCACCTTTGGTCATAGCTCCGATGGTCACATCGATTCCGTTGATCCTTATCTTTACTGCGACAGACTTCGGAACTGTATCGGTGGTCATGATAGCCCTTGAAGCATCGTTGCCGCCTTGAGCAGAAAGTGCAGGTACAGCAAGTTCGAATCCCCTTTCTATCAGCGACATATCCATCTGCACTCCGATACGGCCGGTGGATGCCACCACCACATCAGATGCCGGAACATTGAGTTTTGCAGCCGCAATATCACAACTTTTGCGGGCATTTTCCAATCCCTGGGCACCGGTACAGGCATTGGCATTGCCGCTGTTTATGGCGAAGGCACGCAAGGTACCGCCCTGACGCACCTTTTCACGCCCCAGCAGCACCGGAGCTGCAGCAAATGTACAGCTGGTGAAAACTCCGGAAAAACTTGCTGGAGTTTCGGAATAGACGAGCGCAAAATCCGGTGCCCCGGATTTTTTGAATCCGGCAGTAACACCTGCGGCCAGGAATCCCGGAACCGAAGTCACCGATCCATTGTTCAGAAATTCAATTTTTTCCATTAGTGAATCATCCTTTTTTGTCATAAGAAGCCTTGACATTTATAGCGATCCCGCCGCGGGGACGAAAATGTCCTTCCACAACAGCATGCCGGGGAGAACACGCCTCAACCACAGCATCCAGAATACGATTGACGGCTTCTTCATGAAAAGTATTGTCGTTGCGGAACGAAAAGAGAAAAAGTTTCAGCGATTTGCTTTCGATACAAAGCTTGTCCGGAATATAACGCAGAACGATATGACCGAAATCAGGCTGATTGGTCACCGGACACAGCGAAGTGAATTCCGGACAGTCAAATTCTATTTCATAATCCCGATCAGCATAAACATTGTCAAAAACCTCAAGTCTTGCTTCATCAGGACTCTTGGGATAACGGCGTTCAGAAGCCGAAAGCAAAGTCAGTTTATCAAATCTGGCTGCACTGTTTTTTTCCATAAGATCACATCTTCCTTTCCCGTTGCACAGCTTTACGGCAAACATCTGCCGCATTACCTTACAACTGAATGATAATATAGCACGCACTCTCCGTTTTTTCAATACGGAAAATGCGTACAGGAAAGACAAAATAATATTTTTCAGCGGATAAATATCGCAGGAGTCCAACGCTCCACCGGAACCGGCAGCGTCTGACGGCATTCAATGGAACGGATCGCCAACTGAGCCAGATAAGTGGAACGGAATCCATCCAGTTCATCACACGGCGACGGTTTGTCATTGAGAACAGCATCGACAAAAGCTCTCCACATATTCAAATGTCCTTTATCGACTTCAAAGGGTTTGCTGTTTTCAAGAGTTTTAGAATTTCCGGCAAAGCCTTGCAGCCGTTCATGATATTTGGCGATATAGGCATTGAAACCTTCTTCTGCGATGTTGCCTGAATAATGTTTCATCGGAAAATATTCTGTTTCTGCTCCGGGAACTCCGTATGTGTTGTTTTCTACAAAAAATTCACTGCGGAAAAATGCATTGCCTGCAGCAACTTCAAAAAGCTCCTTGGGATAATCAAATGTTCCTGAACAACTGAAAGTCAGGGTCATATCATCTCCGCTGCTGAATTTTACATTGATACCATGTGAAAGACGGCTGGAACCCCATGCTGTGATCTCCACCGGAACCGCCGGTGCAAAAAACCAGCATGCCACATCCAGCCAATGCACCGACTCTCCGATGATCTCGCCGCCGCCAATGAGCGGATCAAGATGCTGAAGTCCATAGGAACTGCTTTCATCCTGGATCCGGATCATCATGTGTTTGTATTCTTCTTCAGCCAGGGGAGTTCTTGCTGTTTCAATGTATCGCCAGGGAGAATGTACCGGATTTTTCAAATGTTCCTCAACATTTCTTTTCAAAGCCTGAGGCGCAGGAGACATACGACGGTTGAGATCGACACAGAGTTTTATACCGTTCTTGCGTACAGTACGGATTATTTTCCACGCTTCCTCATCCCGCATAGCCATGGGCTTTTCACAAAAAACATGCTTTCCTGCTGAGGCAGCACATTCTATTATCGGCAAGTGGATCTCATGGGAAGTTGCGATTTTTATCAGATCCACTTCAGGATCTGCACAAATTTCCCTGAAATCAGAAGTGACTTTTTCTGCGCCGTATCGTCTGCTCAATTCTCCGGCCCGTTCAGTATCAAGATCACAAAGCCATTTCAGCTGCAGCTGCGGAATGGCGGCTATATTGGGAAGATCCTGAAATTCTGCAAATTTACCGCAACCGATCTGAGCAACCACAAGTTTTCCATTACGCATATTTCACACTCCATGTTTGGTTATTTTTCGATCACATGCAATTCAGAGATGTAATATACCATAGCTTTTCACAAATAAAAGCTGTTTTTCCTCAAAACGGTATTTTTGCCAAACAAAAGTCGCAAAATCTCATATCAATTGCAGCGGAATACAGTTACCGGACCGGACACGGCAGGTATAACATCAGCCTCGCAGCCATACACTTCAGAAATATTTTCTTTTGTCAGCACCTGTTCAGGCGTTCCGGAACAGAAAACTCTGCCTTCTTTGAAAAGCAGCAACTCATCTGCGAAGGCCCCCGCCAAAATAAGATCGTGGACGACAACCATTACAGCAGCATCTTTTTTCTTTTGCTGCAGCAATTTCATGACACGCAAAGCAGATGCCGGATCCAACGAGGAAACCGGTTCATCCAGAAGCATCACGCCGCACTCTCTTGCCAGCAATGCCGCGATAAGCACTTTTTGATAAGTTCCGCCTGAAAGTTGATTGCATGGTATATCCGCCATAGCAGATATACCCATTTCATCCATGGCACATCCGACAAATTTTTCATCATCTGCGCTTGGGGGAAGCAATCTTGGCAGGCGGGCAAATCGTCCGGTCATGATCCGTTCATAAACCGAAAAATCCAACGGCGGCGGCAAACTCTGGGAAAGTACTCCGATCTTCATGGCCCGTTCTGAGGCGGAAATATTTTTGATTTCACGCCCGTCGAGCGTACTACTGCCGCGATCCGGTTTCAGAAAACCACCGAGAAGATTGAGAAAAGTTGATTTTCCGCTGCCGTTGGGCCCGATGACGACAGTAAGTTTTCCGGGAGTCAAAGAAATACCAACGGAGTCGATCACTTGTTTGAGCCCGTAGGAAAAAGTTATATTCTGTGCTTCAAGTATCATCTTCGACTTAATGCCTTTTATTGAGGATCCACAAAAATACCGGACCGCCGATCACAGATGTGGCGATGCCTATCGGCAACTCCCTGCCCGGCAGCACGATTCGGCTCAGGATATCACATATCATGAGAAAAATCCCGCCCCAAAGGAATATAAAAAGTACATTTTTACGGTGGGAAACTGAAAAAATCCTGCGGACGACATGGGGTACAACAAGACCGCAAAATCCAACCGCTCCGGCAAGAGCCACCGACATGGCGGCAAGCAGAGATGCACATACCACCATGGCAATGGTTTGTTTTTTTACATCAACTCCCAGAAAAAAAGCCTCCCGATCCCCCAATGCCAACACATCAAGCACACCTGCATTCCAAATCAGGAAAAGCAATGCGACGGCAGTAACAACGCCCATGGGCAGCAAAAGACTTTCATTGACAGACTGCAGATCTCCCAGCAGCCACCAGGATGCCGCAGCAACTTCATCGGATGATGCTGTAGACAGCAGAAACATCAATACGCTTGAACATATCGTTCCGGCGATCACTCCGGAAAGCAGCAACTTTTCCCCATCTCCGCCGATACTGATCCGCAGTACCAGAAATAAGGTCAGCAATGCACCGCATAATGCGGCAACCGGCACAGAATAAACGCTTATCGCGGTAAGTCCGGAAATAAACGCAGCAGCAGCCCCTACTCCGGCCCCGGCAGAAATACCGAGGATATATGGTTCCGCCAGCGGATTTCTCAGCACCGCCTGAAACACCATGCCGCTCAAACTCAATGCTCCGCCGATAAGCAATGCCGCCAGCAGACGGAAAAAACGCAATTCTGTTACAGGTGACGACAAGATCTCATGCAGAGAAAAATCTCCCTGCCCGACAATGATCCCGACGGCAGCCACAAAAAGCACGGATATCAGAGAAAACACGACTCCTTTCACGGTCTTTTCCATTGCCGCAAAACTCCTTTCAATCGTTCTATCCCCTCAAACATCCGCGGACCGGGACGGAGCAGTACACTCTGATCTATATTGTCGACCACTCTGTTTTTTCTGACTGCCTGAAACTTCTGCCATACCCGGCGTTGTTTCCATTTTTTCCCTGATGCACTCCAGATCACTACATCTATTTTGCGCCTGAGCAAATCATCAAAGGAAGGGCGCAGATAATCGGCATTGACCTTACCGGTAACATTTTCTGCACCGGCAACGGTTATAACTTCGTTTAGATGCGACTTTTTCCCCGGAGTCATAAGGGGCGCATCCCATATCACCCACAATACATTCAAATTCAACTTTTCCGGAACAGCACGCCTGAAAGCATCTATGCGGGCAATTTCTGTTTCCGCACGGGAAGCACATTGAAGCTCCCTGCCGAGTATCTGCACACATTTCCGGTATTCATCAAGGTTGCGGCATGGCAGCATCAGGGTCCGGATCCCGAAACGCTGCAGATTTTCGGCCACACCGGGATTTATAAGATCATTGGTAATAAGCAGATCTGCTTTGAGAGAAATGATTTTCTCCAAAAAAGGTTTGGCAAAATTTCCGGCGACCGGCAGTTTTTTCACACTTTCCGGGAAATCACATACATCGCTGCGCCCGACCAGCAGATCTTCTTTGCCAAGATGGCAAATCAATTCAGTCATCGCCGGAGAAAGTGAAATCACCCGTCCGGCTCCGGCACAAACCGGCAATGTCATAAGCAACAATAAAAAAATACAAATTCTCATCCGGAATCACCCAAGTCCATATTTCAATACAACTGATATAAAATACAGCAAAAAATAAAAAAACTCAAGTCCGAGTAAACAATTTGAAGATAAAAAATCTCTGTTTCAGGCGAAAAAATCCCACAACAGACGATGAGCCTGTCTGCAAAATCGCCTGCAGATCATACAATCAAATCAGAAAAATTTGTTTTTCAGGTAATTTTTTTCGAGTTTTTTTCAGCAAAAGAGCTTTTTTTCTTTGTATTTTCTGCAATAACAAGTTATATTATGGATTTGAGAACACTTGACTGTACCGGCGAAAGGTGTGTCTCCGTATCTAATGACTGATTTTCTCAGCAGGATCAGGAGAAGCCGTAACTTTCGCCGGAAAGTATTTCTCGGCTTCTCTTACAGAAAGGAAATAAAAAAATGAGCCGTAACTACAATGTAGCAGTTGTCGGTGCCACCGGTGCCGTCGGTGTGGAAATGATCAAAACTCTGGAAAAGCGCAATTTCCCTGTAGCCAACCTCAAATTGCTCGCATCTGCCCGTTCTGCGGGTAAAACAGCCGCATTTAAAGGTGAAAATATCACTATTGAAGAACTCACTCATAATTCATTCAAAGGCGTTGACATCGCACTTTTCAGTGCCGGTGGAGATATTTCCAAAGAATTCCGTGCCAGCGTGGTAAAATCCGGTGCGATCATGGTCGATAACTCCAGCGCATTCCGAATGGAACCCGATGTTCCGCTGGTCGTTCCTGAAGTCAACCCCGAAGATATCGCCAAGCACAACGGAGTTATCGC